>CAZJHF010000001.1:0-1989 GCA_964545505.1 uncultured Desulfobacterales bacterium
GATTTATTTAATTATTTTTTTTATCAGTATTTCCGGAAAGTCGTTTTTGAGGGCCAGTGTTAATCGTTTCGCGGTTAACAGCTTAACACTTAAGACCATCTGGCTGCAGGCTAAACCCGATTTGTTGCCGCTGGAACGCTAATGCACTATCGGAATTGAATAAACAGAGCTACAGTCAAACAGGAGCACGTTGTTTGCACTCACAAATAATCCGGCCTGGAATTTACTATCAACATCAGTTAAAATAATAATTACAATTATATATCATTAATCTTGCAGATGTTGACATTGGTACAATGGTCATAAATAATCCAGTTTTTTGTGATTCTTGAAAAATAGCCATTTTTTCGGTTGTTATAGTTAACACAAAGTGTTAAGTTAACACTCATCGGTTAACGGTGTTAACAGTTTTTCTCATCCATTAATACTTTTAACCCGACAACTCACAATAGTGATGCGGTCTGCCAATCGTTTATCTGCCTTGGCCCGACAGCCATTACGCTGGAATTTTGTTGCGCGCAATGGTCTGATCAAACTTAAACTGAAGCGCTTGCAATGTTTAGCGCACGAATTTTGCAATCAAGGAGCACATGCTTATGGAAATTGCTAAATACTGGAAAACCATCGTCGATACATTACAGGATGGTCTCATGGTGATTGACCCGGGGGGGAACATCCTGGCCATGAATCCGGCGGCTGAAAGGCTCACCGGGTACTCGGCCGATGAATTGGTCGGTCAAAATTGCAGCACCTTGAATTGCACCGGCTGCGAGCTGTATGGGCGCGGTTACGGCGTGGAATGGTGCAGTCTTTACGAAAAAGGTATTGTCACCGCCAAGAAATGTTTAATTTCAAGAAAAGACCGGCGCGCTTTGCATGTGGTCAAGAATGCGACTGTGCTCAGAGATCCGGATGGACAGATGATTGGTGCGGTGGAAACCTTGACCGATATCTCTGAAATCGTGCGCCAGGAGCAGGAAATCCTTACCCTGCGCAAAAGCTGTCGGCTGGAGGATCAACACCACGGGCTGCTGGGTGAATCGCAGCCGATGCAGCGTCTTTTTGAGCTCATCGAGAATGTGGCCCAGACAGATGCACCGGTACTCATCCACGGCCAGAGCGGCACCGGCAAAGAGTTGGTGGCGCGTGCCATTCATGAAGACAGCCCCCGCAAAGATAAACCCTTTATTAAAGTCAACTGCGCCGCCCTGAATGAAAATCTGCTTGAAAGTGAACTGTTTGGCCATGAAAAAGGCTCCTATACCGGCGCTGACCGGACGCGCATCGGTCGTTTCGAAGCCGCGCATGAGGGCACGATCTTTTTAGATGAAATCGGCGACATTCCATTGGGTATCCAGGTGAAACTGTTGCGGGTTCTGGAAGAAAAAGAAATTGAACGCGTCGGTGATCATAAACCCATCCCGGTGGACGTGAGAATTATTTCAGCCACTAACAAAGATCTCGAGGACCTTATCGCCCAGAAAATATTTCGTGAAGACCTGTTTTTCCGCATTAATGTGTTTCCCCTCAAATGCCCGCCCCTTTCCGAGCGACTGGATGATATCCACCTGATGGTTCAAAATTTTATTGAACAAAATGCCGAAAAATCCGGTAAGAAAATTGTCGGCCTGACGCCGGAAGCCATGGAGGCCCTGTTCACCTATTCCTGGCCCGGCAATGTTCGCGAATTGCGCAACGCCATCGAATATGCCTTTGTCCTGTGCTCGGGACATTGGATTGGCTTAGAGCACCTGCCGCCGAAATTAGCAGCCGATAAAAAAAGACCTTCAACGCGTCCACAGCAAAGCTCGGATTTATGGGAAGAAGAACGCGCCGGGCTAATCGATACCCTGCGTCAGGTCGGCGGCAATCAATCCGAAGCCGCACGGATTTTAGGTGTGAGTCGGGTAACCATCTGGAAGCGCATCAAAAAATACGGAATCGATATAGAAACAGCTTTGACAAAAATAGAGGCCACTTAGATTCAGG
>CAZJHF010000001.1:2089-18983 GCA_964545505.1 uncultured Desulfobacterales bacterium
TCTTCCCGTTGATCAAATTTATTTTCGCGGCGGTCCCAGCGATCTTCGGCGCGGTCAAACCGCCGACGCGCATGCCGTCTTTCATTGCGATCCAGTTGGCCATCATTGTTGCGATCAAAGCGTTTGAGATAGTGTTTGCGAAAAGCCGCTTTTTCATCCGCATCGATGCTGCCGTCACCATTCGTATCGATGCGTTGCCGTATAGACACGCCCGGTTGCAAATCGGCGCTCTCTTCTTCAGCCAGAACGGGATTGGGATTTGATGCCAATGCCAGACACAGCGTCACCCCGGTTAATGCCGTCAACAGTTTTGTTCTCATTGTCATTGCCTCCGTGTTTATATTTGCTTGTGCTTTTTTCATATGGCGGGCCTTGTCTTTACCTGGGTTAAACACGGCGGCATTGAGAAAGTTTCGCCCGATGCCCGTCTTTTTTTTAAGTGTTGACCTAACGACACACAATTATTGCATTATGGTGTTTCGGATCCGGGTTTGCAGCTCTGTTTTTGACAAAGTTGATAAAATAGTGAAAAATATGGTTACCGTTTCTGACAGCCCGATGGATTGAAATTGGAGGGATGATCATGGTGGATATGCTCATCAAGTTATATGCAATTGAGACGCAGGGGGGATCTTGGAAGCAACAAAAAGAGCAAGGCATCGAGCTACGCAAACCCATTGGCCCTGAAAAACATGCCATCATCGCCTGGGTTTTTGATCATTTTGGTGACGGCTGGGCCAGCGAGGTTGATGTGGCCCTGACCCATCAGCCCCGCACCTGCTACGTGGCCGTCAAAGGCACCAAAATCATAGGATTTGCCTGCTACGATGCCACGGCCTTGGGATTTTTCGGCCCCATCGGAGTGGCTAAACCGCATCGCAAAAAAGGAATCGGCACGGCGCTGATGCAGGCCTGTTTGCTGGATATGAAAAACAAAGGCTATGGTTATGCAATCGTTGGCGGTGTGGCGGAAACAGAATTTTATAAAAAAACCGTCGGTGCCATGGAAATACCCGATTCCGCTCCCGGCATTTACGTTAGCACGATCAAAGGCACTCCATCGAAAAAAAATAAATAACCAACCCGGAACATACAAACCCCAGTATTCGTCCACTGGTTTCTGGCTGCTTATTTGTACATCGGGCACGCATGACCTCACAGAAGGCGCATGTGTCCGCCATTTGGGCAATACGACACCATTGAACCTTCCACTCAAGAATTCCAATTCCACACCGATATTACTCACAGTCGGCGGCATCATTATCCGCATGCCGCCCGTTTCGCCCAATTACATATTTTCATAAAATGCATAAGGAGAGTGCAATGAAACCGAAACAATCAGGTCGTTGTGTTAGCATCAAAGCCGGGCTGCCGGGTCCACTCCTTTTTCTGGTAATCCTGCTGGTGGTCTTTGCGGCATGCGCGCATACCGAAAAAGTGCTGGTACCTCCCAAAGTCGATTTGAAAACATATCCATCGATTGGCGTGGTTGAATTTTCGACCAATGCCGAAGATACGCTCAAACCCTATGTCACCCAGAATTTTATTGAAAACCTTCAATCAGCGCAACCGGGTACACGTATCCTCGAGCTTGGGGATGCGGATTACCTGATACGTTCCTTGGGACACAGCCAGCTGAATCCGGAAACCATTCAGTCCATCGGCCAAAAATATAAGGTGGATGCCATCATACTGGGGCACCTGCAGGTTTCTACCATAAAGCCGAAAATCAATGTATATACGGCTGCAAAGTCCCTGAGTGCAAAGGCCTATGTCGAAGCTGCTCTTAAAACCCGAATTATGGAAACCCACAGCGGCGCTACATGCTGGACTCGAGCCACTTCCGGAAAAACCCAGGTAGCCGGCATCAATTTGATAAAAGACGGCCCGTTTAGCGTCAGTGTCAGCGATCCCAAAGAAAAATATGGCAAACTGGTCCCCAAACTGGTCTATGCCAACACCAAAGATTTTCGCTCCCACTATGAATATCGCACCGTAAAATAGACGTAAGATCCGGTTAACGGCCATTATAAAGGGGAATCCGCATCTTAAGGATTCCCCTTTTTTGCATTCAATATCTGTTTCACACCAAAAGAGATGCCCGTCAGAATGATAACAGTGGCATGGCCTCGCTTGAATTAAACGCAACAATCCAAAATCAAACTACTGATCCTGCTTGAGCTGCTTTTCAATAGTTGCCAGTCGTTTTTTCAGATCGACAAGTTCTTTGGTAGAGAGCTGTTCGCGATGCTGCCGGTCGATGGCCTCGCAAAATGCCCGCAGATCCGTGTTAATCGCACCAATCAAAAGCTGATCTTCAGAGCCATATATTTTAGCCAGCATCTCGACAGCCGCGCCGAAGCCTGTGGCATCGGCCTCCCTTTGCAGGTCATCCACCGATCGGGGCTTCCAACTGACCTGGAGCCGGTAAGGCGACTCCTGACTGGACAGCTCGCCCGATTGATCAGATTCCGCCATATCATATCTTACCCGTCTTTGAGGGCCCTGGCCAAACCGCAACCAATCCATGGAACATCCACTGAGCTCCGCTACTTTGTAAATCCATCCCGGGGGAACGTCGTCCCGCTTGCGGGCTGCACCGATGTTTTGTCGTGTGATGCCTAAATATGTTGCCAGCTGCCCGTCCGATTTGACATCCAACGCCGCTTTCAGCCGCCCGATGATGTCCTCAGTCTCACTCAACGAAAGTTTCATCTCATTGTTATTATATTGTTTTTCTTCTTCGGTCATTCTTGGCCCCCGTAGATCCGGTAAACAATACATGTACTTTAGGTAAATTTTTTTTGCTAATATAGCAAATTTTTATTGACAACTATAATTTGCCGGTTTATATGTCATCTTAACACCAAAGTGACAAAATCTTTATACAAATAATTACATTCGCAATAGAATGAGATCGTTTATACAATTCAGATTCATTTATATGCAAATTTTAGATAACATCTGATTTAAAAAAATGCAAGATTTAGTTGACAATATTCGAAAAAATATTGCGCTGTATTTCACAGGTTCCCTGTCGCTGGGACATGGGAATGATTGATAACTCACACTTGAAAGGAGGAAAACATGCAAAATTTGCGACGCGTTATAGCCGTATTTTTAATGGGTCTGATCGTTGCGTCCGGGGTCTATGCGGGTGATGTTGCAAAGATAAACATCAACACAGCCACGGCTGAGCAACTGACACAGTTAAACGGCATTGGTGCTAGTCATGCCGCCGCTATTGTCGCCTATCGTGAAAAAAACGGGCCCTTCCAAAAACCGGAGGACTTAATGCAGGTCCCGCGTATCGGCGAAAAAACATTCGACAAAAATAAAGCCAACATTAGCGTCCAAAGGCCCAAAAAACGACAGACCAAAAAGTAGCCCATCCATTCTTAGGTCACCATCAGCCGCCTGTCCGACAGGCGGCTGATATACCATCAATATCGGTGTCGGTATTGTTTTTTGAAAGGAGAGTGCCATATGCCAGATAAAATAAACAGTTTCAGAGACTTAAGGGTTTTTCAAAATGCCATGCACACTGCCATGGACATCTTTCAATTGACCGCTAAATTTCCGGCCGAGGAACAATATGCATTGACCGATCAACTGCGGCAGGCAGCGCGTTCGGTCTGCTCGCAGATTAGCAGAGCCTGGCGCAAAAGGCGCTTCAAAACCCCTTTTATTGCCAAACTAAATGATTCCGAAGGTCTCGCCTGCGAGACCCAGGTATGGATTGAATTTGCACGCCAATGCAAATACCTGGATGACAGCACCTGCGAGCAACTCAACGCTGCTTATGAGCAAATTATGGCACAGCTGGGCAAGATGATCAGTCAGGCCGACAAATGGCTGATTAAACCTAAACCTAAACAGACCGGCGATTCGCCTCCCGATTGACGTTTTAGCGCTATAACGTTATAGCGTTATAGCGCTAATATATCTTAGGAGGTATAAATGACAACCGGTACCAAACGTGCGACCATCTATATAGATCCCGAGCTCCACCGGGCCTTGCGAATGAAGGCCGCTGAAACATCCAGTTCGATTTCTGAACTTGTCAATAATGCGGTTAAACTGGCATTGACTGAGGATGCGGAAGACCTGGCCGCGTTTGAACAAAGGGCGATGGAACCACTGGTTGCTTTTGAAGACATCTTAAAAAAGCTCAGAAAAGATGGCCGAATATAAGATCCTGCTAAAGCGTACGGCAGTGAAAGAACTGGAGAAGGTTCCCCAAATAGACTTGCAGCGCATCTTCAAACGCATAGAAACTCTCAAAGAAAATCCCCGGCCACAGGGTTGTGAGAAGCTTTCGGCCCGGGAACGCTATCGCATCCGGCCGGGTAATTATCGCATCGTTTATGCCGTCCGGGACGTTGACGGCTGCGTCCATGTCTTTAAGATCGGCCAGCGCCGTGATGTCTATCAATAGCGATGATGCGATCAACCTCTGAAGACCGCCCCCAGGACCTATTGTAATTGTGCACGAATTGCCATATGGTGGCCCAAAAAATAAAGAAGCAGCTGACGATTTATTGACCAAATCGCCATAAAATTTATGCTGGCCTAACTTAAGCAAGGATATCCTGCAATGACAAAACTCATTTATCTTGACAATGGCGCCACCTCTTACCCAAAACCCGAGGAGGTCTATGCGTTCATGGACTCATTTTTCCGGGATTTTGGCGTCAACCCGGGACGCTCCGGATACGACATGTGCATGGAGACCGGCGCGCTGGTTGACGACACCCGCCAGAAGCTGACCGATTTTTTTGGCGGCAAGGATCCCAACCGGCTATGCTTTGGCTATAACTCCACCGATGCCCTTAATTTGATCATTTTTGGGCTGCTCAATCCGGGCGATCATGCCATTTCAACAACGGTCGAACACAATTCCGTGCTGCGCCCGCTGTATCATCAGAGCCAATTACACGGTGTTGAAGTCGACTACGTTCCGTTTGATGCCAAAGGCTTTGTCGACCCGGACGATATCAAACAAAAAATCAAAGCCAACACCCGCCTGGTTATCGTCAACCATGCCTCCAACGTCATCGGCACGGTTCAGCCGGTAGCGGCCATCGGCCGTATCTGCCGCGAACACGGTGTCCCGTTTGCCATTGATGCCTCACAATCGGCCGGCAAAGTACCGATCGACATCGACAAAATGAACATTGATGTAGTGGCCTTTACCGGTCATAAATCCCTGCTGGGACCCACCGGTATCGGCGGCCTTTATGTCCGGGAAGGCATCGACATCCGCCATACCCGCGCCGGCGGCACGGGTGTCCGCTCCGCCGATCGCATGCACCTGGACGACTATCCCTACCGCCTGGAATATGGCACCGGCAATGTAATGGGCATCGCCGGATTGCATGCCGGTTTGAAATGGATTGCCCAAAAGGGAATCGACAGCATTCATGCCCATGAAATGAAACTGGCACAAATGGCACGGGATGGTCTCATGGCACTGGATGGCGTGACGCTACATTGTCAGGATGATCTGAGCGATCATATCAGCGTTCTCAGTTTTAACGTAGACGGTATGGAGGCGCTCGATACGGGCACCCTGCTGGATGGTGATTATGATATTGCCTGCCGCACCGGACTTCATTGCGCCCCCCGGGTGCACGAGCAGCTGGGCACCGCTGAAAACGGCGGCTCGGTCCGTATTGGCATCGGCCCCTTTAATACCGAAGACCACATGAAGACCATGATCGAGGCCGTCAGCGAACTCGCCGACTTCAAAAAGAAGAAATAACCAAAACAGCTCGCGTTAAAATATTCATCTCACAGAGCCCAAAGAGATCACAGAGAGATCAACTCTTTTTGTTAAATAAAATCATGTTGTAAATCCTCGGCTAATTTTTCTCCTCAAAGCCCGAAGGGCTGCTTCTCAGCGACTTGTTAAGTTGTGGCTCGTAGAGCGAAGCTTAAAGCGTGCTTAAAACGCCGTGCTCCTCCAGGTCACCCCAACCTGATCCGAAACTCAAAACGTGCGACCCATAATTAAATAGCCCTCAGTCCTGAAGTTTTGAACCTCTGAACCTTTGAACCCTTGAACCCTGAACCTTTAACCCCTATTTTATATAAATAAAAAAAGAAGAAAGTTTCTCGAGGAATGATGTCGATTTCTAAAATAGATTTTTTTCAGCCCGCAATATGGCATGAAGGGGCGCTATCAACAGAGATTGAGCGCAACCTGGTTGTGGCCGAAGATCCCTATGCATCCGGTTGCTGGCAGTCAGCCGCGGCGCCCGAGGTTTACGAAGCGTACAGGCAAACGCTGGGCGGTAAACCTATCGACAGTTTCGATCCGTCCGGCTATTTGTCCGAGCTGGGTTTGAAAACCGCTCTGACAGCCGGCCGAACCAATGCCGATCTGCTGCGCGCCTTTCACCTGATTAAAGATTATCGCCCGGACCCGCGCTATTTTCCGTTTTCAAAAAAAGCGGGCGCCATGATCCAGAAGTTCTTTCTATCAGCCAGCAAATTAGCAACCGGTACCGCCACAACCATTGATCATTTCATCGACCCCCTGGCGGTCAGATGGACTGAAAAAAGACAGAATACGGCTCGATACCGTACAGCCCCATACGGCCGCTTGGAGGACATCGCAAAAGGTCAGCTATCCGAGCTACCCAAGGATGCACGCTATCTGGGAATTTTGCGCAAACAGGTACGCCAGTACGCATGGGATAGAGGGCCGCACGCGGGCAGCATTGATCCGGGGAGACGCCGCGGTGAAAACCTCGGCAGTTACGACATCGCTGTCCGGTTCGGTTTCAGCAGGCAGCAGGCCCGCCGGATCGCCACCCAATGCTATGGTATCGATATCAGCCAGACCCATTACCGCGATCCGCTCAATCCCGCCCAACCCCGCATCACCGGCACAGTTGGCAAAATCGGTGACATCCAGCGGCATTACAACCGCGGCCCTGCCGGTGAGGAGGACACCCGCATCACTGCCGCCCGAATTCACCTCGCGCGTGCCCACAAGCTGGCCGACGAGCGTTTTTATGATGCGGCCGAGGAAGAGTTTGCCATTGGCCTGCACAGTCTGCAGGATATTTTTTCACATGCCCAGTTAACCCCTTCCACCCATACCTGTCTGGGCGAATTTCCCGATCTGGTCAAATATCATCCGTTGGCCATGTTTGAAACCGCCCTGGCCACCGAAGGATATTTTAAAAAATTTATCGCCGGTTTAAATTTAAATCCCCTGAAGCCGCTCGCCGAGCCTCCACTCTTAAACGCATTTTCCGATGAGATGGTGGGCGGCACCGCCGGCCCGGATGAGTTGGCGCGCGCAACCCAAAAAATAACCGCTTTGCCTGTGGGGCTGATTGATTTTTTAGTGCACAATAACATCCGGTTTTTCGTTGGTGCAGCGGAAACCAAGCTCACCGAGCTCGGCTTCGGGGTGGATCTGGACGGCAACGGCCGCATCACGCCGGGCCGATGGGTGGATATCAGCCGGGACGGACAACGGTACTGGTACGAGATCGAAGATCAAATAGAAGAGGGCCAAACCTGGGATCGACAACCGGCAGCGTATCATCATCACAGCCGGCTCATTTTCATGGCAGCATCTGCGCTGGACGATCCTGAGTTTGAGACTATTTTAAAGCACGAAATCAATCACGCCATCGATTGCTGCCTGCAGGATGATCCCCGACTGGGTATTCAATGGCGAGCTTATATAGACAGGCTTTACAACACCGCGCGGCGTCAAGGAGTCATCGCTTTTGATGAATCTGACAGGCATGAATTCTTTGCCCAAATTCAAAGCTATCTTAAAAATGCATCTAACGCCCAAGTTCTGCGTTATCCGGGCTAAATGGATTACACATCTATTTTTATAAAACACTAAGGTGTGTATAAAACCGATTCAAAATGCTCGAATACTGACGTGTATGCTCCACTTTTGAATCGGTTTTCGCCTTGCCCTTGGACGTGATCTGCTATTTTTAAGATAGCTTTGGGTTTCATTTTTTTATTTTCTAAATATGTGCATTAAGATTTTACTAAGCTAATGACCGATTTTTTGCTTGTTTTAAGATTCAAAATGTTGTGAATATGTTCTCTATATAGCCAAATGAAAAAATATTTCGACATACTTGAGCTGAATGAATCGGCCACAATTGAAGCCGTAGAGCGGGCTTACCGGGAATTAAGCAATTCCTGGCGCCCGGAAAACTATCAGAACCTGCCGCGCTACCGACGCAAAGCCGAAACGAAGTTAAAGGAAATAAACGAAGCCTACGAGCAACTAAAATCGTATCTGACAACCAGGCCGCAACCCACAGCAACGCCTGACAAAATCGAGCCGGATCCCCAACCCACCGATATCGGGCCCGAAACGCAGTTCAGTGCCGACCCAGCATTGGAATCTGAGCCAGCGGCTGCGTCGAAGCGCCCGGCTGACTCGCCGCCCTGGGAGCCCGAATACCCGACCCAGCCGGATGATGTCAACGGACGACCCCAAATTCAAAAAACCGTTCAGAAAAGCCTGATATTTGGTTTTGTGGCTATTATCGCGGTATTGGGCGTTCTGCTGATTTACCGGGTTTTGAATCGGCCACAGTCAACAGTGCTGCAAACACCGGCAATCCAAAAAGCACAACCGACTGTTGCAGCCCGCCCTGAAAAAGCACCGACGCAGAAGGTTCAAACGGCAACCGTCCAAAAACAAGCACCGCCCCTTGCAGCTGCGGCCCCGGACCCAATCGACTATCAAAAGGACTTGTCTGAAGAGGTTCTGAACCCCTACAACCGGGATATGGCCCGGGTCAGACGGATTCAAAAAAGTTTGATTGCCGGCGGCTATGAGACAGGACCGATTGACGGTATTATCGGCCCCTATACCGGCGCTGCCCTGCAGCAATTTGCGGCCGATCATCAGATGGGCCATGATACGCTGTTTGCGCCGGATTTAGCCGCAGCTGTGGTGCTTTATGCCGAGGTCGCAGCCAAACATCCCGCCTGGCATGATATTATTGCCAGCGATCATTTTGGGTCGTGGCTGGACAGGCAAACCTATTACGGAACAGACCGTATTCAAACATTAAAGGATTCGGCCACCGCCCGGCAGGTCAATGATATTATCGAGCTGTATACATTAGAGCGCCACATGCAGCCCGATTAACGCGCGCCCTCAGATCTCTGCTTGCCGCGGCGAAGTCCAGAGGACGAAGACGGGTCTTCTGTCATCTATTTTCTGAAACCTGCTCGCCGCGGCGAAGCTCGCCAGAGCGAAGACGGGACACCTGAAACCTTTTCTATGCGCTACCCCCATCTACCAGCGGTATGATCCGCAGGGTTACCCTCCGGTTAACGGCGTTGTTCGAAGACACCGGCTGGGATTCACCAAAACCCACCGAACGGATCCGCCTGGGGTCGATGCCGCGCTGAATCAGCATATTTTTAACGGCCGCTGCCCTGCGTTCGGACAGTTGCTGATTATAGCGTTCGGTGCCGACCGCGTCAGTGTGGCCTTCAACTTGAATGGCGGTGTGGTTGTATTTCTGCAGCACGGGCGTTACGCGATCAATTTCAGTAAATCCACCGGATTTAACGGCTGCCGAATCAAAATCAAAGAACACATCGCCTTTGAAAGTGGCCAGAAGAATATCGGTGTTTTCACGATCGCGCTCGATGCTGGCACGGTTGTATGCTCTTGATTCAGCAAGGGCGGCGTTCAGATCGGCTTCCTGCCGGTCCATGTAGGAAGCTACCTGATAGCCGGCCAATCCGCCGATTCCGGCACCGATTAATCCGCCAATCCAAGCACCGGTATTACCGGCGTAAGCGCCCCCGATGACGGCCCCCACTCCGGCGCCACCGACCGAACCAACGGCGGTTCCGGTTTGCTGTCTTTGCGACATCCCCATACATGCAATCAAAGAAAATACCAGTAGCAGCGCTATGAGTCTCTTTTTCATCTTTCCTCTCCTTTCCTCGATCAATGAATCGATCCGGAAATTTAAGGCCTAAGACGCAACTGATTTTCGAAAGGTTTACAAATGCAGAAATGATGCAGCGCACATGTGACATTTTTCGTACGGCATGTTGATAAAATCTGTCGCTTAAACACACAAGGATGACAAGGTAGATGTATAACCATCTTAATTTATTATACTTTATAAAAATGGGCCTTGATGGTGTGATTATTGCAGAATTATTAAAGAATATTTGGCATGCGTCTTTATAACAATTAATCTATACACCTACATGGGGGGGCACAGTGGTGAAACGGGTCCTGATTATATTGACATGTTGCTCTTTGCTGCTTGGCGGATATGTTTATGCCGATTTTGAATCCGAAGTGATTGATCTGGTCAATATTGAAAGGGATGCCGAGGGACTCCCGCCGCTCAGTTACGATCCCAGCCTGGCGTCTGCCGCCCGGGGCCATTCCGAGGACATGGGGTTGCACAACTATTTTAGCCACACAGGCCTTGATGGAAGAACTGCGTGCGGTCGAATGACGGACGCCGGCTACAACTGGAATTATTGCGGTGAAAACATCGCCGCCGCCCAACCAACCCCTGAAGATGTAATCGACACCTGGATGGCCAGCCCCGGCCACCGGGCCAATATTTTGAACCCCAATTTTTGCGACATCGGTGTTGGATATGCCTATGTGGCCAGCAGCACCTATGGCCATTACTGGACCCAGAATTTTGGTCGCCGCAGCGGTGTCAGTTCCTGTCCGGAAATTGTCAGCTACACCATCACAGCCACAGCCGAAACAGGTGGCAGTGTCGCACCGCAAGGAAATGTCGAGGTGAATCAGGGTGACGATATCACTTTTACGATCACGTCCAGCGCCGGATACAGCGTGGCCGAGATTCTGGTGGATGGTGTTGCCACGGCTATCACCACCAGCTACACATTTGAAGATGTCAGCAGCAACCACACCCTTGCGGTCAGCTTTGCCATCAATCAGTTGCCGCCGGTAGCCGACGCCGGCTCCGATCAGGACGTTATTGAAAGTGTAACCGTTGCGCTGGATGGTTCACAATCATCGGACCCCAACGACGCAATTGTGACCTACGAATGGACCCAGACCAGCGGGCCGGCGATGGCACTATCGGACACGGCTGCCGTTAAGCCTACTTTTGTGGCCGCCCCGATCACAGAAGATGTCACGCTTATTTTCCAGTTGACGGTAATTGATTCGGGCGGAGATTCGGATTCGGATACGGTAACCATTAACATTACCGACAACGGTATCCAGACGGTGCCCGCGGATGCCATCACTTTTCAGACCGCAACGAATTCGACCATGGGATTACAAACGGACGGCAACGCAGACCTGGTCAGCTTACAGCCGGTTGACCCTGATGGTAATGATATTGAAAATCGAAATGGCATGCCGCAAAATATGATTTACGGTCTGATGGACTTTACAATCAAAGTCGACATCCCCGGCAGCAGCACCACTGTCACGGTTCTGTTGCCGGAGCCCATGCCGCAGGGCTACAAATGGTATAAATACAGCCCGAGCCGTGGCTGGTCTGACTACAGCGCAAACGTTTCGCTCAACGGCGATCGAACCCGGCTGAACATCACATTGGTCGATGGTGGCACGGGTGACGACGACAACCAGCAAAACGGCATCATTGTTGATCCGTCCGGTATGGGCGCGGCTCCGGCCAGCAGCGCTTCATCGGATTCATCAGGCGGCGGCAGTAGTGGCGCAAGCGGTTGTTTTATCGATACCCTGAGCGGCCTTTTTGCGTTTTTTCACTTTTAAAAAAACGCTGCGCACCTCGTCTCGTGGGTAATGTTTTTCATTTAATATTTATCATAGCGATCTTAAAATGCAGGGGCATAATTCCCGCCCGCGTGGGATCAAAATCGCTCGGGCGGGGATTAACGTCTCGACTGTCTTCGACCCTGAGCTCAGACCGAAGGGAGCTCGCCGAAGTCCCCGCCCCTACTTCTGGTAGCCTCCATCCGCCTTATGCCCTCTAACCTCTGTCATCCGTCCTCTATTTTCTGACATCTGTCTTCTGACCTCTGACTTCTGGCCCTTGAATAAAAGCCTTGACTACCGGGTGCTGTTTGTGGAAATTGGGCCTATGACGGCATTGACCATTGAAGAAATCCGCAACGCCCGCCAGAATCTGCAGAGCATCATCCGGCAAACGCCGCTAATACACTCTGCCGCCCTTAGCGAACGCACAAATATGAGTGTTTTTCTAAAGGCCGAGTGTTTGCAGCGTACGGGCTCGTTTAAATTACGGGGTGCCTATCACAAGATCGTCTCCCTCGGCGAGCGCGAAAAGACGACAGGCATCGTCACAAGCTCCGCCGGAAACCATGCCCAGGGAGTCGGCTATGCTGTCAGCCGCTTCAACATTCCCTGCCGCATCTATGTGCCGCAGACGGTTCCGCGCATCAAACTGGAAGCCATTCAACAATACCCGGTTGAGGTGGTAATCAAAGGCCGCCTGTTTGATGAGGCCCACGCAGCAGCGCTGGCGGATGCTGCCAAATCCGGCCGGGTGTTTATCCAGGCTTTTGATGATCCGCTGATCATGGCCGGCCACGGAACCCTCGGGCTCGAGATGCTGGAAGCGGTTTCAGACCTGGATGCCGTGATCGTGCCGGTCGGCGGCGGCGGTTTGATTGCCGGAGTGGCCACTGCCGCCAGGGCGGTCAATCCGGCCATCCGGATCATCAGCTGTCAATCGGTCTCCTCCTGCGCTATGACCCGTTCCCTGGAGGAAAACCGGCCGTATTTGACCTTCCCTTCCAAAGAGACCATTGCCGAGGGCCTTGAAGGCGGCATCAGCGAGGCTACCTTTGAGCTTGGCCGCCGCCTGATCGATTGCATGGTGCTGGTTACAGAAGATGACATCCGTTCCGCCATCCGTTTTTTACACATGCATCATGGGCTGGTGGTGGAAGGATCCGGGGCCGTGGGCGTCGCCGCCCTGCTGCACGATCATTGGTCAGACCCGGGCTGCAAAGTGGGTGTGGTCTTAACCGGCGGTAACCTGGATAAGGATCTGCTAAAGCAGATCTGCGCGGACAACCACTGATCAAAGCAACCCTCAAATACTTCCCTTTAGATTAATCAGAAAAGTAAATTCAATTTTGATCCGATGGAACAAACAGCTGGTTTATACAGAAATGGTCGCCAACAATTGTAGGCCACAGTTTGCAACCTCTGGTGGAATGGCGATCAAAATAGTTTTAAGTTTGAAATGAATAGCGAAGCGGGATCATCTGACCTCTGATCTCCGGAACTAGAGCGCGCAATATTTTTCGTAGGCTTGCTGCGAGAGATTATCGATACCGCTCTCATGGTGGGTGCTGCCCTGATAGACAATATAGGCCCGATCGCATACCGTGCGGGCGAAATTCAGATTCTGTTCGGCCAGCAAAATGGATACCCCATCGGATTTCAGGCGTTGAATGGTTTGAGCCAGTTGTTCAACAATAACCGGTGCCAGCCCTTCAGAGGGCTCGTCTAAAATGATCATTTCGGGATTACCCATCAGCGTTCGGGCAATGGTTAACATCTGCTGTTCGCCACCGCTGAGGGTGCCGCCGGCATGGTTGCGTCGTTCTCCCAGGTTCGGAAACAGCTCAAATAAACGTTCAGGCGTCCAGGGCTCAAGCCCCTCACGGGGCGGCTGTTTGCCGACTTCAAAATTTTCGAGAATAGTCAGCTTGGAAAAAATACGGCGATCCTCAGGCACGTAACCCAGCCCCAGAGCACAGGTTTTAAACGGCGGCAGCCCGGTAATGGCCTTACCTTTGTATGTAATGGTACCGCTTTTAGGAGAGACGATCCCCATTATGGATTTTAAGGTTGTGGTTTTGCCGGCGCCATTGCGGCCCAGCAAAACGTTCACTTCCCCGCGTCTAACCTCAAGCGCCATGTCAAATAGTATCTGGGCCTTGCCGTAAAATGTGTTGAGGCCTTCAACTTTCAGCATGATTTCTTGGCTATCTGCAGGCATATTTACGCTTTTTTTGAATCGGCTGGGATTAATTCCTTCTTGCCGATACCGGCGGATTGACCGTGCCCGAGGTATATCTCTTTAACTTTTTCGTTTGCCTGAACTTCATCCGCTGTGCCTTCGGCCGCCAGTTCACCGCGATTCAAAACGATGATGCGATCCGCATGATTAAAGACCAAAGCCATATCATGTTCGGTGAATAAAACACCTATATTTTGCGTGTGCACAATGTCTTTGGTCAATTCCATCAGATTTTGGGCCTCAGACGGGCCCATGCCGGCGGTGGGTTCGTCCATGAGCAATAGCTTGGGCTTATTGGCCAGCGCGACGGCCAACTCCACGCGTTTGAGATCGCCATAGGCCAGTACCCCACAGGCCCGTTCGGCCTGATCTTCAATGCCCAGCAATTTGAGCAAGGCCATGGATTCTTCCACATACAGCCGGCTGACCTTCTGCAGCAAAGATTTGGTGCGCTTGTGATAGGAGAGTTGCGCCATCTGGACATTTTCCAGCACCGACATGGAAGCGAAGGTCGATGTGATCTGAAAAGTGCGACCGACCCCTAAGTTCCAGACATCTCGGGGTTTACTGCCATTAACGTTTTTGCCCATGATGAAAATATCACCATGATTCGGTCGCAATTGCCCGTTAATAAGGTTAAAACAGGTGGATTTCCCGGCCCCGTTAGGCCCGATCATGGCCAGCAACTGCCCGTCTTTCAAATTAAAACTCACATCAACAACGGCTTTGACACCGCCAAAAGCTTTATACAGATTTTGAACTTCTAATATAGTTGCCATAGTATGCTCTATGCTTGGGTACGATTTTCTGGTGTCGGTTTCACCACAGAGTGCACAGAGCACACAGAGAAATTAAAAATTTTTAGCATTGATAACACGCAGTAATTAATCTCTGCGATCTCTGTGTTCTCTGTGGTTAATAAAAATATTCAATGCTCCCGCATTAGACTAATCTTCAAAATATTTTCCCAAGTGGTTATGAATAGAGCCGGCAATACCCCGCGGAAAGGCCACAACCAGAAATATAAAAATGCATCCAATGGCGAGCTGCCAAAAATCAAAGCGTGCGATTTTATCATGCAACCATGTATAGGCAGCCGAGCCGACAACCGGCCCGAACAGGGTTTCAACACCGCCTAACAAAACCATGAATAAAAAATCAAAGGAGCGCGGGATCGCCATTTCATCCGGAAACACACTGCCCTTTGAAAAGACATAGACTCCACCGGCAAGCCCTGCAAATATCCCGGCGATGGCAAAAGCCAACCACTGGTGCCGCCGCAGGTTGATTCCGATGGAGTCCACCCTGAGCGCCGAATCCCTGCAGGCCCGCATGGTATAGCCAAACGGCGTAAAAATGAAAAAGCGCAGCAGCAGGATTCCGCCAATGCATAGCACCATGGTCAGATAATAAAATACAATCTTCTCGCTGGCCCACTTTGACGGCCAGATTGTTAAAAGGCCGTCGTCCCCTCCGGTGAATTCAGCCCATTGAAATACAACCGACCAGCAGATTTGGGCGAACGCCAGTGTCAGGATGGCAAAATAAACCCCCGATAAGCGCACACAAAACCATCCGATAATCAAAGCCAAAAGCCCAACAGCTAATGGGGCAAAAAATATGGCCAGTTCCATGGGGGTTTGCAGATGGTGCACCAGAAGCGCAGCGCTATAAGCTCCGCCGCCGAAAAACGCCGCATGCCCGAAAGTCACCATGCCGCCCGTCATCAAAAAATACAGACTCATGCTCACTAATGCAAAGAGCGCTATCTCGGTCATTAAAACAAGAGTGAATTGCTCGACAAAAACCGGCATTACGAAAATCAAAATCAGCAGAATCAAGCCCAGAAGTCTTACTTTTTTGGATGCTGGCTTCAGCACGGTTCCGGTTGTCTGCGCGGCACCGTGTTCCTCGGCCTCGGCCTTTCCAAACAGACCATGCGGCCGGATGGTCAACACCACGGCCATCGCCAGAAACATCAAGAACAGCGTGCTTTGTGGAAAAATCAAAACACCGAAGGAATTGAGTTGGCCAATGATGACCGAAGCTAAATACGCACCCGGGATACTGCCCATTCCGCCGACCACCACAATGACAAAGGCGGCCGCAATCATGTTTAAGTCCATTAACAGGTTGGCGCCCCCCTTGGGCAGCTGAACTGCGCCGCCGAGGCCGGCCAGACAGGACCCTAAAAAAAATACAGTGGTAAACAGCCAGGTCTGGTTAACACCCAGAGCGCCGGACATTTCTCTGTCTTCAGTCGCTGCACGTACCAAAATCCCCCAACGAGTGCGATTCAACAATAGCCAGAGTCCGACAAGAATTAAAGGGGCAATGACAATCAGGGCGATATCATATTGAGGAAGTAAGGTCCCCATAATATCGATGCTGCCTTCTAAACCCGGCGCCATTTGGCCGAGGATATCTTCAGCACCGAAAAGCCAGCGGGACAAATCCTGAACCATTAAAACCACACCAAAGGTGGCAAAAAGAATGAACAGCTCCGGCGCGCTATACAATCGCCTCAACAATAACACTTCCAAAATAACACCGACCAAACCGACAATCAGGGCTGCCAGCAAAATGCCTGCCCAAAAGAAAAACGCTCCCTGAGGTAAGCAAGCGATCAAAGAAAAGGCGATATAAGCGCCCAACATGTAGAAAGAACCGTGAGCCAGGTTAACAATTCGTAAAACGCCAAAAATCAAAGACAGTCCGCAGGCAACCAGAAAAAGGGCAGATGCATCCGAAAGGCCGGTTAGAAACTGAACAAGGTAGAAACCCAAATTTCATTCCCTCTATGCAGCTGGATCTGTATTTGTCATATGACCTATTCAGATTCCATGAGGTGATAATTAGCTAATGGAGCAATGGAGTGATGGAGTATT
>CAZJHF010000001.1:19083-32002 GCA_964545505.1 uncultured Desulfobacterales bacterium
TCCTAGTTTTTTTTATACTTATTGCGGTCGCAGTTTCATGACTTCGGCGTCACTGGGCAAATAATCATTACCGTCTGCATAGCGCCAGGCGACCATGACGCCTTTGCCGTTTTTCAGGGCGGTTTTACCCACATATGCGCCCATGGTCGACTGATGGTCAATTTTACGGTAGGTGACCGGACCGACGATTGAATCAAAGGATAATCCTTCCATGGCTTCCACCAGTTTTTCAGTGTCGGTCGAACCGGCCTTTTTGAGCACATGATAAACGGTATACATGGCATTGTAGCCCACAATCGATCCGGTGCGCGGATAGTCATTGAATTTTTTTTGATAGGCCTCAACAAACTTACTGTGAGCCGGTGTCTTGATATCATACCAGGGATACCCGGTTACCAGCCAGCCTTCGGGAGCCTCAGCCTTTAAGGGATCTAAATATTCGGGTTCACCCGTCAACAGGCTCACCATTGAAACGTTTTTAAAAAAGCCTCTCAGCTTGCCTTCGCGCACAAACTTGGCCAAATCACTGGCAAACGTCACATTATAGACGGCCTCGGGTTTGGCATCCGCCAGGGCCTGAATTTCTGCGCCCGCATTGATCTTAAACAGCGCCGGCCACTGCTCGGCTACAAATTCCACATCCGGGCGCTTGGCTTTCAGTACCTTTTTAAACGAAGCAACTGCATCTTTACCGTAGGCATAGTTCGGTGCAATAGTAGCCCAGCGCTTGGCCGGCATTTTCGCGGCGCCTTCGGCCAGCATGGCGGCTTGCATATAGGTTGAAGGACGCAGGCGGAAGGTATAGCGGTTGCCTTTGGCCCATACCACTGCATCCGATAGCGGCTCGGCAGCGATATAAAGGATTTTATTGCGCTTGGCAAAATCCGTTAGCGCCAGCCCGACATTGGACAAAAAGGAGCCGAATATCAAGACGACTTTATCTTTACTGACAAGCTCTTCGGTAACTTTGACAGCTTCACCGGGTTTTCCCTGATCATCGCGGGAGATGACTTCAATTTTTTTACCGTTAACACCGCCGGCGTTATTGATCTCCTCTAAGGCCAGTTGCCAGCCATTACGATACGGAAACGTGAATACGGTCAGTTTGCTGTAGGTTTGGATTTCCCCTATTTTGATGGTGTTGCCCGTGAAGACATCAGGTTTAGAAGAAAACCAGAAAATTAAGATACCTGCGATAAGCAAAAACAGAAATGCCCATATCGCAGATTGAACAATATTTGTGTTTTTCACACCCGGTTCTTCCTTTCTCCAATTAGGTCGACATTTTGATAACTAAGTATGCGATCGCTTTTTGATCTGTCAAGAGAAATGAAAAAGCTGCAAAACCAGGCTTTTGTGTGCATTGAAAAACATCTTGCTGTTTTTGTAACGAATTTGTATGAGTAAACACAATAAACCGTTCCAAAGGAGTTGATTGAAGCTTTGAAAAAAATAGGACTGGTCGTCAAATCAGATGCCAAGGCCAATGAGAAGGCCCAGGAACTTGAACGCTGGCTGCGGTCCAAAAAAATTGAAATCGTCCGTAAAAAAACCGCAGAATCCGGACAAAAAAATGACAGCGCCAGCCTGACACCGCCCCCTTCTGATATCGACTGCATTTTCGTACTCGGCGGAGACGGCACCTTTTTAAGTGCGGTCCGCTGGATCGGGGATCAGGATATTCCTATTCTGGGGATTAAATTCGGCCAAGTGGGTTTTCTGGCGGAAATAGCGGAGGAGGACCTTTATCCGGCTGCCGAAGAAGTTTTGAAAGGTAATTTTATCCTGCGACGGCGCATGCGCCTGGTTGTCAAGGTCATCCGCGGCCAAAAAACCCGCGCACGGGAAACCGTACTGAATGATGTGGTCATCAACCGGGGTGCGCTGGCGCGGCTGGCCCGTATCGAAACCCGCATCGACGACCACTATTTGACCACCTACAGTGCTGACGGATTGATCGTGGCGACGCCGACCGGCTCGACCGCCTATTCATTGGCTGCCGGCGGTCCGGTCATCCACCCGGCTGTACCGGCAATCATTTTAACCCCCATCTGCCCATTCACCCTGACCAACCGGCCTTTAATAGTTCCGCAGTCGGCTAACATCAAGATTAAGCTGGCGAAAGGATCTTCCGATATCGTTTTGACCTTCGACGGACAAAAGGGGCTGGAATTAAATGACCGGGATGAAATTCATATTAAAAAAGGACCCCATCCGGTTCATCTGATCACCCTGCCGGAGCGGCAATACTTCGACATACTTAAAAATAAGCTTAAGTGGAGCGGTGGCCGCGCCTGATTTTCGCAACAGAAACGGCCTTTTTCCGCAATCTCTGCGTCACAATCAGATTTTAATCCTCGACATACTACAAGTATGCCTCCGGTATAAAATCTGATTCTTCCTTGATCTTGTAAAAAAATCCTCTTTTCTGTTGCGAAAATTAACTATTAATAAAATTAAAAATTTATGAAGGAAAGAAGAAGAATTTTTGTGCGGCTTGTTGAACACCTTAATTTTCATAAAATTAGATGTGAAATCCCGCGGGCTCGCGGGACCTATCAAAAAAACCGCTCATTTATAATCCAAAAACTACTTTTTTCTAAAATAGTTAAAATCGATTTCAGCCTTATAATTCATTTATCGAGCCTTCGACCAAATCCAGAATAATATTTTCCTGCCTTATGGCTGTATGAAATGCCTCCGGTATAAAATCTGATTCTTCCTTGACCTTACAAAAAAATCCTCTTTTATGTTGCGAAAATTCATCAACTACTCATTAATTTTCATGATAGATTTAGGTATTAACTCGATATTGTTGTTTGCGAATAACTTACAGCATCACATGGGTTTAGAGATGCTCAAATACCTGGAAAACGTTGGAGAGTAAGCTACAATTTTAAGGCTTGAGCATATTGGGGATTAGCTGACCATATATGTAATAAATTGCGGTAATCTCTTCATAGCCGTAATCTAGCATTTGGCTATTTTTCACATTGCGTTTCACAATCTAAAATTAAGAGATTGTTTTGGGTTGACAATATCAAACTCTTTTATAGTATGATTGTGGTTACCTCGAAATGTTAATTTCTTCAAGATCTGGTATTGCAGGAAACGATTTTGAACCTTAACCAGCTGAAAATTTTCTACATGGCAGCCAAGTACGGGAATCTACACACTGCCGCAGAAAATCTCTGCATTACTCAGCCGGCAGTGACCCGGGGAATCCAGAGAATTCAAGAATACTATGAGATCAAATTTTTTAAGCGCTTGGGGAGGAAGCTGGAACTTACCTATGCTGGCAAAGGACTTTATGAAATCGCCGAAAAGATCTTTGAGTTGGAAGGTATGGCCGAAGAATACATACGGGATTTCCAGCATCACAAAATAGGACACTTAAGGATTGATTCAAGCGAAACTTTTGGAACGCATTACCTGCCATTCGTTGTCGACCGTTTTAGCCGTTCAAACACCAGGCTGCAAATCACGGTGAAAACCCTTTCCAACAATGAGGTTGTCGAGAGGACGGTTAATCGAGCCAACGATCTTGGATTCATCTCTTTTCCCATTGAACATCCAAAACTTGTTTTAGAAACGATTCTGGAGGAACACCTCGTCATTATCGTACCACCCGATCACGTCTTTACTCAAAAAACCCAGCTTAAAATTGCGGAATTAGAGGGACAGTCCATCATCATGCACGAAAAAGGCTCGGTCCATCAGAAAATTATCGACGAACTGATTCAGAAAAGCAACATTTCCATTTCGAAGTATATTGAATTTTCGAATAACGAAGCTGTCAAACGGGCGGTGGAGGCAGGAACTGGCATTGCCATGATATCCAGAAAGGCGGCAGATGAAGAAATAAAATCGGGAAAATTAAATGCCGTACCGCTTTCTGATGCGCCCACTAAGCGACATTTCTACATGATCTACCGTAATGACAAAATCATTTCCAAGCCTGTTCAGCGTCTGAAGGACACGGTTTATTTGTGGGCCAAAGAATACTGTAAACCCTCCTCCTGATTGATCGATTAAAATTCCTGCCCAACACTAAATGCTGACCTGCCGTCTTTGCAACGCTTCACCTATTGGACCATTTCTCTTTGGTTCCGCAGTCGATAATGATGTGAACGTGTTTCATTTGGAGTGATATGGGACGACTTTAGTTTTCTGCCTTTTTGCATGATATCTTTCCACTCCCGTCCTGAAGAGAAGCCCCTCTCTCAATCCACGCCAGGCTCTTTTAACGAATCATCGCAAGCATTCCTTAGGTATAAATACCCTCTAAACAAACGGATCAGATAATAATACCGCCCCAAAAGCCGCAATCGATAACCTTGAGTTATAAATAGTGCGAAAATTAGTTCATTGACTGGACACAGGATAAGAGTAAAAAGTGTTGGCAATAACATGGAAATCCTGGGTTAGACCCAAAGCCATGGGTATCGGCATATGGCGACGAAAGACCGCCCTTGAAAAGATGACGCCCCATCAAAGCCAAATAATTTTCTGAACGCAGGGAATTGGCCCTATTTTTTTACTGGTAGATGTATAGACAATTACAATTATAATATTTTCAGTGGTTTATTCGATCTGGAGTATGTGCCGCTGGATTCGATCCTGTAGCGCTCTCGGGGATGGACATTTTCCGGCATCTGAATGCATCAACTGGTATTCCGTATGATTTGCATCCGCAATAAGGGACAACTTTTAAAATGCAAAACAAAAGGGAGAAAAAAATGTCAAAGGAACTGAAAGACTGGTTTGTACCATGGCTGATGACCTCAAGGGAATACAATGTCAGCATTCTCGACAAGGCTTGGGCAAATCCGGATCACGCTCGGCTGATGCTGAACGAAAATCCGATCCCACCATCTAGAAAAGTGATCGACGCGGTGGCTGAAGCGATGAAAAACGGCAACTGGTATCCGGACAGCTTTGAAAGGCTAAGAACCAAAATTGGCATACTGTATGATCTGGGGCCGAACAATGTGACCCTCTGCAACGGGTCATCAGAAACTATCGACGCCATGATGCGCGTTTTTCTGCAGCCGGGCGACGAGATCATCATGTCCACGCCGACTTTTGAGCTGTTTCCGCCGCGGGCCGAACTGTGCAATGCAAAAGTGGTTCAAATTCCGGTGCGAGAAGGGGATTTGCAATACGATGTGGAGGGGATGCTCAATGCCATCAATGAGCGGACCAAATTGATCTTGATCATCAATCCCAACAACCCCACAGGAGTTTTCATCGATGACGCGGATCTGGAGAAATTCTGCAAAACAGGCATTCCACTTTGCATCGATGAGGCCTACCGGGATTACAACCCGGATGTTTCGACCAAGGCGCCGTTGATCAAAAAATACCCGCAGGTGTTTTTGTCGGTGACGTTTTCCAAGGCTCACGGGTTTGCAGGCGTACGCTTCGGCTTTGTGCTGGGCACCGAAAAGATGATTGAAGCGTTCAACCGAATGTTCCTGCCCTGGAATGTGAGTCTGATGTCCGCAGCTGCGGCAGAAGCCATTATCGATCACCCTGAAGAAATTGATGCGAAGGTTGAGCACAACAACCGCTGGATGATCACTTTTGCCGAAGAGCTTGAAGAGCTGGGCCTAAAGCCATATCCGGCCCACGGCAATTACATGCTAGTGGATGGCACCATGACCGGCAAGAGCACCGCAGAAATCTTGAAGGCAGCACTTGACATGGAAAAAGTTTGCCTGAAGAAAATCGGAGAAATCCATGGCAAAACCGGTTACTTCAGGGTAACGCCCGGCACGAACGAAGAAAACGAAAGATTCCTAAAATTTATTCGAGCATATTTCAAATAATAAAAGAGGCAGAGTGAAACAAGCATCAATATTTCGAATCTTTTCTTGAACTTTTTACAATTTATGATATTGATTTCCCATAAGCCTTCAGGGATAATTTGTTAATACTGTCTGCAGGCTGCTATCAAAAGGCATTTTGACTATCATAATGCCAATAAAAGTATGGGAGTTTATTTATATGCCGGATAAAACCAGTCTACTATTAAATATAAGAAGCGCTCTGCCATATCTAAATCCAGCTCTAAGAAGAATTGCTGCTTATATAGTAAACAATCCGGGTGAATTACGACTATTGACCATCAACGAACTTGCCAAAAAATGCAAAGTGTCTGAATCTACAATTACGCGGTTTGTAAAAAAAATCGATTTGAATAGTTTCCAAGAGCTTAAAATATCCATCGTTGAGGAACTGTCCTTAAACCATTCGGAAAATGATGACGCCGATAAAAAATTCATCTATGAAGGCATAATTAGGAGTGACACCACTAAAAAGATAATCGATAAAATAATACTTGGAAGTATTAAAACAATTGAGGATACAAAGAAAAAAATAAATCCTGTGGAAATTGAAAAAGCAGTTTCGGCAATCGATAAGTCGGATATGCTAATATTCTATTGTGCTGGATCTTCATGTATTGCAGCGGAAAATGCACGATTGAGGTTTAACAGAATTGGGAAAAGATGTATCATTTATAATGACAATGTTGAACAAGCCATTTCTGCATCATTATTAAGCAAAAAAAACACAGTTTTCGGAATTAGTAATTCAGGCAGAACAATATCTACTGTTAATGCATTAAAAATGGCAAAAAAGAATGGGGCAAAAACGGTATGTATTACAACCTTCGAAAAATCTCCAATTGTGCAATATTCTGATATAAAACTTTTTACGTATACCGTAACTTCAAGTGCAGGCTCAGCTTTTTTCCAAGAATCGATGATATCAAAAATGTCTCAAATATTAGTTTTTGATATTTTATACTCTAGTTTTGCCAATAAACAGTTTAAAACTTCCGTGAAATTTCTTGAAAAATCAGCTAGAGCATTAGCCAAAACACTACTACCTGTTTGATGAGATAAGCGTCTCAATTCCAAGTTTTTGAACGAAACCCGCTAGCTCCTGCCGTAACGAATATGACTTTACGTTGGTCCACTTCCTTTCCGGTTTTTCATTTCCTTATTAAATTAGCTTGTAATTTCTAAATATTTCGGGTGAATTGGATTTTTTTAAAAATATTAACCGAGATCGATTAAGTTAATCGACCTCGGCATATCCGTCCGGAGTTTCCTGCTCAGGCCAGTGCATCATGACATGCCTTGCATAAAATTCTCGGAAGTTTTTTTGCTTTCTTACGTGGTTTAGGATACCACGCCTCCCACATATCGGCATCTTCCCTGATGCAATGTTCTTTACAAAGAAACATACCGCACACGATACACATGCCAACGGCTGTCGTCTCTTTACCTTCTTGTGCACAAACATAGCAATGCATAACTATCTCCTTTCCTTGATAGTAGCGTTATGATAGAAGCTCCCATCTAGTTTTCCTTAAATACAACCAATCATATCTTAATTGGGTGATTACTGATCTTTATAATCATTTGACTCATTTCGCTTAACTATGTTCTCGCAAAAATGATCAAGATCAGTTTGCACTTACTTGAAAAATATCACCAAGGAAGACCGAAACCTGGTAAAAAGCTCAATATTGCACCAACTATAAAAGTATTTATCCCCATTGAAAAAGTAAATCCGAGATACGGATGCCAGCCTTTTGGAAGATTCAGTGAAATTAAACTCCCAATGGGAGGCCCAAGTATCGCGCCTAACGCAGCACCAAGAATCACAACATGAATTCCGGTCCCGTAAGTGAGAACCATAACTGGTGCAATTGTAACCACGGGTATGTATGTCGGATAAAACGGCAATTCGAGGATTTTATCCCAATATAAATAAACGCCTATGGCCGATGTTAAAAACTGGCTGGAAAGTATGATTAGAAAAATTCCACTACCGTAGGCAACATTTGCCGGGCTAACTACAAAAACTATTAAACCGCCTATGATAAAGAGAAGACCGGCCAGTTCATTTCCATAAAAATTCGCGTCAGTAAAATCCGATAAAACTTTTCGGACAAAAAAAGATGCGGGGGATATTTCTTTTTTGGGTATGCTTTTAGGAGTCTCATCGGCTGTTTCGCCATCCGCTGGCTCTTCAACCTTCATCCATGGTATGAAATTACATGCTTGAAAGACAATTGCTCCTCCCACCGTCATTGAACCAACAAATCCAATGACGACACTTAATTTGTTGGGAATCACAAAAGCTGCATTTATCAAATGAGCAAACGGTGTACAAATAACACCAGCCAACACGCCGGCAGTAATAACTTTTTTGGGCCCACCTCCAAACATCAGAACTGCGGATGGTGCAATGCTGACTATCGGTACAAATGTTGGTACAAAGCCAATATCTGGCAAATTGAACATTTGTGCATAGAGAAAGTTTGAGGTGAATGCGCCTATTATTTGAGCAGCCAAAACATGTGGAAAAAGTCCTGTGCCGTAACACACCTGCCCCGTACCGGTTAACGGCATATTCTCGGGCATACCTTTAATAGCGATTGAGCGTTTTCCCATAGCTAAATGAGCCAATAACGCCCCAAGAATTAGCAGTAGCCCACCTAACACAGTCTTTTGAAAGGCAGCGTCCCCCCAGTCGGAGATTAACCAGGCAAATTGATGCAAAATGCTTCCTTCTGCGACTTTTTTAAACCAGTCCCCATAACTAAGAAGCAAAGATGTATTTGGTGAAAAATTTTTACCCAGCAAATAGAAGACAATAGAAATTGCGATTACGATTAAGAACCCTGCGTGGGAACGATTCGGTGTTTCGTTTGTCATATTCCCCCCCTTTCGATTAGCAAAAATATTAATTTTCACAAATTAATTTTTTTAAACAGCAGTATCGATATCAAGTAATTCACAAACGATCGCGATATATCCTTCTAATGATTTCAACATTTTATCAATGTTGACTAGCTCTTCAGGGGTATGAGCGTATTGTTCCTCCATTCCTGAATATCCAATCGTCGGTATCTCCATCAATCCTGCACTCATGCTCCCATCTGTTCCAAATCTCCAGTATCCAAATTCTGGATTTTGACCGACTGCTTTCAACGCTTTCACCGTTTTTTTAACAAATGGATGCTCGGTGTCGGTGGTCCAGACGGGATGG
This sequence comes from uncultured Desulfobacterales bacterium, assembly GCA_964545505.1. Taxonomy (GTDB): domain Bacteria; phylum Desulfobacterota; class Desulfobacteria; order Desulfobacterales; family JAHEIW01; genus JAHEIW01. Next base: position 28,153 of record CAZJHF010000001.1, read on the forward strand.
TACTTCTTCACTTCTTTTTTATAACCAGTATAAGATTCCTCAACAAATGATCTGGGAAATGCCTCTGCCTCAAACTTTGGGTCGTTTTTCTTGATTTCTTTAAAAAGTTGTTCGAATTCCCCCAATATGCTTTCCAAGGTTTCACCGGGAACATATCTTCGGTCAATGGAGATTTCGCACTCATCAGGAACAATGCTCAACGCACCCGGTCGACTAAGAATATTTGTTATTGTGATCGAGCCTTGCCCGAGATCGTCATGACTCTTCATATTTTTGCCCATCGCGTTGAATACTGCATCAAGAACGGGAACCATCTTTTCTAAAGCATTAATACCCGCCCAGGGGGTTGAAGAGTGGGCGGTCACGCCTTTGGTTTTAACCACAACTTCTACCTTACCACGATGGCCTAAAACAACCCGGAGATTTGTAGGTTCACATATGTAGACAACATCGAAACTCAGATTGTTTTCCGGTAAAGTCTTTTCACATAAGTATTCCATTCCAAGCATTTCGGCTGCTTCCTCGTAGACGACTTGGGAAAAAATGACATCCCCTGGAAGTGATAGGCCTCCATCTACCAAATCCTTTAGCACTTTCATTGTGTAAAATTGAACTGACATGCCGCCTTTAAGATCGGCCGCCCCCCTTCCATGGATGTTTCCCTCCTTATCGATTTCTGCTCCAAAAGGATCGTATTTCCAGTTGTCTACGTTGCCTGCGGGAACGACATCAAGGTGACCATTCAACATTATATTTGGCCCTTTTCCACTTCCTCTGAGTACGCCGACAACATTGCCTGCTTCATCGATCAAAGATTCTTCTATTCCTATCTCTTTCAGCATTTTGAGGACAAATTTTGCAAGATCTCCCTCTTCTCCGGTTATTGAGGGGATTCTGATTATATCTTGCGTAAACTTTATCAAGTTTTCCTTCAATTCATTTATTATTTTATGCACAATTAATCCTCCTTTCATTGAAATCGGCATTAGGATCTTAAGCACAACCTAAATAAAAAGATCGAAGCCCTAATTTTTCAGCTTTTTGCAGTACACAATACAGTCATCGGATCAATCAAGATTTAAACCCAGTGACTTTATAAATTTTTATGCGTCTGAGGCTCCGAGATCTTTTATCCAAGGTTCAACTCTTGGGTCACTCCAGTAAGATCTTAATCTTTCCATTTTCCAGTTATGGTAGGTACCGAAATCAAATCGAAGCGTTGAGCTTTCATTCTGGGCGAGGGCCCAAAAACCCCATTTTATATCTGCCATCATCTTATACAATTTTAATCGAGCAAATTCCTTTGGAATCATTTCACCCCAATAGTATTCAATCATCGCTCTATCCTGATCTTCATAGAACATCATTGCCGAGGCAAAAGTCCCCATATCCATACCGTAATCGTTCATAGAGCCCGTTTCCCAGTCAACTACTGCCATATGCTGTTTTTCGTCACTCCAACAAAAGTTATAAGCTAAGGTGTCATTTTCACATACTTTCCATTTTATCCCATCCTTAAGCACCGCTTCTTCAACTTTTTCACGATAATAATTGATCGTATCTATATCTTGAGGAATCATGGTGTTTTGCTTTAACATGACATCATACAGTGTGCGAATCTGATCAAATACAGTTTCCTTAACTGGCAACTCGCCTGGAAAATCGTGGACTTTTTTTAAAGATTGCATTCCTTCCTTAAGCTTTACGGGATCCCAAAAGTCCACGGTATCCATAGTTCGATAACCTTCAAGCCATTCAAAAACTTCTCCCTTGGGTAATTGATAAGGAACTTTAGGCGAAGCACCGGCATCTGCAGCAATCCTGGAAGCTGCTTGAGATACTTCCCTATTCATAAACTTATCTGTTCCTTCACCGTATACCTTAACAAAGTATTTCACGCCATCTACCGTAACCATCCAATTTACATTGGTGATTCCGGACAGGAATTGTTCATATTTTACATCCTTTCCCTTCCAATCATCTATCGATGCTATAACATCTTGAATATTTTTTTCATTAATTTCTTGTTCAGTCATTTATGATCCTCCTTTCAATAATAACCTTATGATATTTATTTGTTTTTACTTGTTTCTTGGCTTAACCTCGCGTCAATTAAGCAATTGGATATCCTTTCCAGTTGTCGAATCCTTTTTGGTTTTTAACACTCCATATCCAATTTTCGGTGCGTGGATCATGTAATAGGTTTCGCAGGCGGGCCATCTTCCATCCGTAAGATCTTATGTAATCAAAAGCAGCAGGTCTGAATTTATCGAGTATAGACATAAAGAAACATGACTTAATTAAAACCAAAATCTTGAAAAGTTTAAACCGCGCGAATTGAAATTCATTTAATTCACCAAAGTAGTATTCCACTAACTCTTTATCATGATCATCATAAAGCATCGCTGATGTTGATAAAGTTGCAAGATCGCTACATACATCATTCATTGAAGCCCATTCGTAATCGACTATTTTCAAATCTTGTTCACTCTCATTCCACATGAAATCCCATGACCATCTTTCACAAATATTATTAATACATGGCTTCAAATCCATACCACCATTTGTACTGATTGCTTCCTCAATCCGGTTAACCAAGTTTTCCAAGTATGGTCTCTCTCTTATTTCAAAAGTTGAATTTTTGTCCATGATGGTCGATAGGTCACGAATCTGATCAAAAATATTTTTCTTATTGGAAAGCTCTTGGCCACTGTTGTGTAATTTCATTAGTAAATCTAGAGACTTGAAAAGAAATTTTTCTTTAAATCGATGCTGGAATATCCATTTGTCGGTCTTCAGCCCGCTATAGTTTTCTAGCCACTCACTGATTTCAACTCCGCTATTTTTCAGATAGTAGGGTACAGCAGGACCAACACCGCTGTCAGCTGCAATAACACATGCTTCGTGAATATGATCTCTATTGAAAAAGAGTTCAGATTTTTCACCCGGTATTTTTACAAAATATTTTTTCCCATTAACTGAAACAGTCCAATTGCAATTCCACATAAAAAAATCGGGCCATCTTTCGTAGGTTAGGTCCTCTCCTTTCCAGTCCTCAATTTGACTAATTACGTCGGCAATCAATTTTTCAGCTTTTTCCATTCTTTTTTCCTCCTTTTTTGTTTGTATAGTCTGGGTTATACCATTAAACATTTTACGAAATGCTTAACGATGTGAAGCGGATACCCAACTAAGACATTTATCCTCCGAACCAGATATTACAAAAGTCTTAAAGGATATTCGATTGATTTAGGTTACAGATGTCAGTTGAAAAAATTATTCCAAAGATATTTTAGATTTTAATTTTAGAATGATGTTTAAAGAGTAGGAAGAATAAATAATTTGATGCCGCATATTGGGTAGACGTCTAAACAACCCGAATGTAGATGCCGTTTTGCATGAAGCGAGAGCCTTGATCAATGACAGCTTCAGGACAGCAATTAACAAGGGGTGTGCAATGGGCAATTCAAAAAAGGGAAGTCCAAGGAGTGAATCGTTGAAAAACTTCTTGTTGGAAACTTCTTTGTCACAGCATCCGCTGCTGAAGCGCTTCTTAGTGAACAGATTGCACAGCGGCCAGTCTTTAGGTAGGAACAACTTATGATGATTTATAAAGCCTTTATTCATGTTGCTGTGATGCTAGAAAAAACAAAGCTCTTGTATTATAAAACATGTAATCAAATTAGGCAAAAAAGCAGCACACAAGATTTTCTTACATTGACTTTAGTTATAAGTTCAGAAATGATTCAGAATTCTGTCTAGAAAATCATTTTCGTTACTGCTTCATATTAAATGTGGATAAATTTTTGTTTTATTCCTCACATCTGACAGTTTACCCAATTCATTACAT
>CAZJHF010000002.1:0-3079 GCA_964545505.1 uncultured Desulfobacterales bacterium
TCATCGATACCGCAGTTGCCGCCATGGGCCCAGACAGTTTCATATTCGGGTTGTTTGGTCACATATTGGCCGTCTTTATCATAAAAAGTGCCCGAGCAGCGGATGATGCAGCCGCGATGGCAACCGTGTGTCGAAGCGCCTTTGCCCCCCCGGGCATCTTCCAATTCCGCTTGGGTTTCCCCGCTGATATTGCTGGCGCCTTCAAATTGGCCTTTTTGGAAGTTATTTGTCGGATAGGCGCCGGCTTCATTAATGACATTCGTAAGCACGTTGGTTCCATAAGCGGGTAGCGCTTCACCGGTGAGCGCGTGCTTTTTAAGACCGGCGACCCAGGCCTTATTGGCGGCTTTGAATGCCTCCGGGTCCTGGGGCTGTCGCATTTTCATTCCGTCATCATCAATGACAATGACCTTGATACCCTTTGATCCCAAAACCGCACCGACACCGCCGCGACCGGCGTGGCGAGTTGGCCTGAGCTCCATATCGGTGCAGGCAATGGAAGCACCGGCCAATTTCATTTCACCGGCCTGGCCGATGGAGATGCAGGAAATTTTGTCACCGTATTCGGATTTCATTTTGTCGACGGTGTCATAATTGCCGAGCATGCACAGGCTGTTGTCTTCCAGAATGTCGACTTTGTCTTTGTTGATGATAATTTTATACAAGGCCTTTTCTTTGGGCTGGCCTTCCAGCACGATGGCAGCATAGCCCAGGCGGCCGAGCATTTGTGAGGGTTGCCCGCCGGAATTGGCTTCTTTGATACCTCCGGTCAGCGGGCTTTTGCAGCCCACCGATAAACGGCCGGACATCGCTGCCGTGGAGCCGCTTAACAGTCCCGGTGAGATGACGAGCTTGTTATCTTCCCCCAGGGGGTGGCATAATGGAGGAACCTCCTTTGAGACAATGGCTGACGTCAGACCGCGACCGCCCGCACCGGCATAGTCGCCCAGGGGCTCGGTCCTAACCGACGGGCCGCCGTCTGTTCCCATGTTGATTCTCAGAATCTGGTCCATGTGCACCTCCTTATTTTAAGTTAAATAATAAATCCCACAGATCTGCCGTATTTGGCTATATAGACAGGTCAATCGTTGAACAGGTGTTGTCAGGCATACTTTAAATTTCATATGCGGATTGAACTGTAATGTCAAGGTATTTACGGTAAGTGCTTGCCAAGATATCTAAAAATCCATTATACCTATTCTGCATTTTATGGTTATATAGAACTTATCTCAAAAATAGTAGATCACGCTTACCGGTTGGCCAGTTGAGCGCGTTGCTCCGTTTAGCCCGTTGAGCCCGAAAAAGGGAAAAGCGCCTCATTATATTTTTTAACTGGCGAACGGGCCAACGGGTAACGGGCTCAACCAGCGTGCGTTAGTTGGCCCCGGGCAGATCGAGGACGGCTCTACCAAAGAAGGATAACAACATGAAAATTTATCACTACCCGTCGCGTATGGCCGAGCAGCGTCTTAAACGCATTGTCCGACGCGGGCTGGCTTTTTCGAAAAAGGACCTGGCGGCTGTCAGCCGCATGTGTGAAAATGTTCGCCGGCGGGGCGACCGGGCCGTTATCGCTTACACCCACAAATTTGACTCCAAGCGGGTGGGTATGCGGTCACTGCGGGTATCAAAAAATGAATTTGCCGCCGCCACTAAAAAGGTTGATCAATCCTTTACCCGGGCCTTAAACCGGGCGGCTGCCAATATCAAGTGGTTTCACGAACAGCAACAGCGCCGCTCCTGGATGCAAACCGATCGGCCCGGAACATTGTTGGGCCAGTTGATCCACCCGGTGGATGCCGCCGGCGTGTATGTGCCCGGCGCCAGGGGTGGCAAGACACCACTGGTGTCTTCGGTGCTGATGGGCGTAATTCCGGCCAAGGTGGCAGGTGTCAAGCAGGTTGTGATGGTCACACCGCCGACCAAGGGCGGGGGGGTGAGCCCCCATCTGCTGGTGGCGGCCAAAAAGGCGGGTGCCGACGCCGTCTATAAAGCCGGCAGTGCCTGGGCGATTGCCGCTTTAGCTTATGGTACCGAAACGATTCCCAAGGTGGATGTTATTGTCGGACCCGGCAATATTTATGTCACTCTGGCCAAGAAACTTTTAGTGGGTACCGTGGGGATCGATGCGATTGCCGGCCCCAGCGAGATCCTGATCATCGCCGATGATGGCGCCAGATCGGATTTTATTGCCGCTGATCTGTTGTCCCAGGCCGAACATGATGCCCTATCATCGGCCATATTAATAACGGATTCACCAAAATTGGCCAGAGCCGTTACCCGGGAAATCAAGCGACAACTCCCCGGCCTGTCACGCGTTGAAATTGCCGGGCAATCACTGCAAAAGTTCGGTGCCATTTTTGTGGTCGAGAAAATGAGCGATGCCATCGACATGGCCAACCGCATCGCTCCCGAGCACCTCGAGCTACTCATACGGGATCCGTTTGAAGTAGCGGGCCAGATCCGGAATGCGGGCGCCGTTTTTGTGGGGGACTATACCCCGGAACCGGTGGGCGATTATATGGCCGGGCCCAATCACGTGTTGCCTACCGCCGGCACGGCCCGGTTTGCATCGGCTCTGTCGGTGGATAATTTCATCAAAAAGACCAGCGTAATTCAATATTCGCAAAAGGCCTTTCGACGCGAGGCCGCCGACATCATGCGCCTGGCTGAAATTGAGGGGCTAAGCGCCCATGCGCGATCCATCCAGGTCAGATTAAAAAAGGGGGATAGTTAAATATGATATAGCAATCGCCTGGATTTATCGCAGCTCGTTTTTAACAACCCATCAGGGCTGAAGCGTAAGATTGTACGTTCGCCGATACACCATGCCTGAAATTATCTTTGAGCTGGGAAAGCGGATTGAATAGAGATACGCTCAAGGCCCATGTGGACGTCTGAATGCAAGCCTACCAAAAACCAGGCCAAAAAAGTCCTTACCGGTCAACCTTGTTTTAGCCATTTTTATTTGCTATAGAATCTTCTCCAATAGATTGCACACCAACCCATACAATGATTTTATAGGGTTTGCGATGAAATTTAAACGTCATATACTTATATTATTTGTGGTTGCCGTCGC
>CAZJHF010000002.1:3095-31333 GCA_964545505.1 uncultured Desulfobacterales bacterium
GAAAAGGCTGAGCAGGCCCCGCCGCCCCCTCTGCCGGTCAGCGTCATCGAAATTCAGGCGCAGAATGTTATCGTGCCGATCGAATTTGTGGGTCAAACGCTTGGCAGCGAAGATATTGCCATCCGCGCCCGGGTGGAAGGGTTTCTGGTCGGCATCCATTTTGAAGAGGGCGCCGAAGTCAACCAGGGGCAGCTGCTCTATACCCTGGAGAGCCAACCATACGAGGCCGAGGTAGCGGCCATGATGAGCCAGCTGGCCGGGGCCAATACCATGCTGGCCAAGGCCACCAGCGACTTGAACCGCATCCGGCCGCTGGCGGAACGCAAAGCGGTCAGCCAGAGTGATCTGGATGGGGCCGTTGCCGCCTACGAAGCCTCCCAGGCATCGGTGGAGGCGGCCGAGGCTGTTTTGCGCGCCTCCAAAATCAAACTGAGCTATACCCGCATCCTATCACCCATCAATGGTGTCATTGGCAAAACCCAGGCCAAAGTGGGCGACTTCGTGGGCCGCAGCCCCAATCCGGTCATTTTGAACACGGTTTCCAATATCGCCACGGTGCGGGTCGAATTTTTCCTGCCTGAAAGTCAGTACCTGATGGTCGCCCGGGAGATAGTCGAACGCCAAAAGGCCGGGGGGCCAGCGCGGGGCGGTGCGACCTTCGAGATGATTTTGGCCGACAGATCGCTTTATCCGCACAAGGGACGCTATGAATTCATTGACCGCAATGTCGATCCCACCACCGGCTCGATTTTGGTTCAGGTGTCTTTTCCAAACCCGGATAAAATCATCCGGCCGGGGCAGTTTGCCAAAATCCGCACGGTTCTTGAGAGGTTTGAAAACGGTATCCTCGTTCCCCAGCGCTGTGTTTCCGAACTTCAGGGTGTTACCCGCGTGTTTGTCGTCGGCGACGACAACAAGGTGGCCGAGAGGGCCGTTGAGTTAGGAGCCACTGTGGGCAGTGACTGGCTGATCCTCAAAGGCCTCAAGGCCGGTGAAAAAGTAGTTTATGAAGGCCTGCAGAAGGTGTCTGACGGCGCCGTAGTCGATCCCCAGATCGTATCCCCTGAAACCACCGAAAAAGAAAAGACATAAGCATCCATGGGCTCCTTTTTTGTCAGGCGACCCATCGTCGCCATGGTTATCGCCATCATTACCGTCATCGTGGGAACCGTTTCTTTGCTCTCACTTCCCATGGAGCAGTATCCCAACATTACCCCACCGGTGGTGGAGGTCAGGGCCACTTACACAGGCGCGAATGCGCTCAGCGTCGAACAGTCGGTGGCCACCCCCCTGGAACAACAGATCAACGGCGTGGACAACATGATCTACATGAAGTCCACCAACTCCAACGACGGCAAGATGGTCATCCAGACCTCCTTCGAAGTGGGCACCGATCCGGACATGAACACGGTGTTTACCCAGAACCGGGTGGCTGCAGCCACGGCCAAGCTGCCCGAAGAGGTCAGGCGGCTGGGGGTCACCACCGAAAAATCCCTGCCCAACATTCTTATGCTGATCGCCCTGACCTCCGAGGGCGACCGCTACGATCAGCAGTTTCTCGGCAACTATGCCCTGATCAACATCAAAGATATTTTGGCGCGTACTCGGGGTATCGGCCGGGTCAACGTTTTGCTGGCCAGTGACTACTCTATGCGCATATGGATCAAACCCGATCGACTTGCTCAACTGGGCATCACCGTTCCCGAAATCACGCAAGCCATCAAGGCCCAGAGCGTGATTGTGCCGGGAGGAAAGTTCGGGGCCGAACCGGCACCGCCGGGCACCGAATTCACCTACACGGTGCGCTTGCCCGAACGGCTGCAGTCCGAAAAGGAGTTCGGCGAAATCGTGGTGCGCACTTCTGAAGGCGGTGCCCAGGTGCGTGTTAAAGACATTGCCCGGGTGGAGTTGGGGGTAGAAACTTACAATGGTTTTACACGGCTCAACAACGGGCAGAGCGCGATCATCGCCGTGTACCAGGCGCCGGGGTCCAACGCCGTGGATCTTGTGCGAATAACCACTGATACCATGGAGGAGCTGTCGAAGTCTTTCCCCAGCGGCATGCGTTACGAAATTTCGCTCGATACCTCCAAGCCGATTGTGGCGGGTATCAAAGAAATCATTGAAACCCTCTTCATCGCCCTGGCCCTGGTGATTTTCGTGGTGTTCATCTTCATCCAGGACTGGCGGGCCACTTTGATTCCCACCATTGCCATTCCGGTTTCGCTGATCGGTTCTTTTATGCTCTTCCCGCTGCTGGGATTTACCATCAACGTTTTGTCTCTGCTGGGTCTGGTGCTGGCCATCGGCATTGTGGTCGATGATGCCATTGTGGTGGTGGAGGCCGTCCAGGTGAACATCCAAAAGGGGATGAATCCCAAAGAGGCCACGATCAAAGCCATGAGCGAGGTGACGGCCCCGGTGATTGCCACCACCCTGGTGCTCATCGCTGTTTTTATTCCTGTGGCCGGTATGGCCGGTATTACCGGTCGTCTCTACCAGCAGTTTGCCATCACCATTGCGGTATCGGTGGCTTTTTCCTCGGTCAATGCCCTGACCCTCAGTCCGGCCCTCTGTGCACTCCTGCTCAAAAAACCCAAACCTTATCGCGGCCCGCTGGGCTTTTTCTTCAAGCTGTTCAACAAGGTGTTCGATCGGTCGACCGCAGGCTATATGAGTTTTACCAAAGTGGTCACCCGCAAGATAGCCATAGGAATGGTTTTTATTGCCATTATCCTTGGTGCCACGGGGCTTACAGGTAAACTTTTGCCGGGTGGATTCATGCCGGAAGAAGACATGGGGTATCTGTATGTCCACATTCAGCTGCCGGATGCAGCTTCGTTGCAGCGATCAGATGCGGTGGCGAAAAAGGTGGAGAAAATCATCGGAAAATACAAAGAGGTCGAATACATTACTACAGCAACCGGTTACAGCGTCCTCACCAGCAGTAATTCCTCCAATGCCGTCGTTATTTTTGTATCTCTGGTGGACTGGAGCTTGCGGGATAACACCGCCCTGGATTTGGTCCGTCTGCTCAACCGCGAGTTTTATTTCGGCGTCGAAGAAGCCCAGGTATTTGCATTTGGTCCACCGGCCATTCCCGGGCTGGGCAACGCTTCCGGGTTCAGCATGATACTGCAGGACCGCAGCGGAAACACGCCGGGTTACCTGGCCGAACAGACCGGTAAGTTTATTCAGACTGCTCAAGAAAGGTCCGAGATCGGATCGGTTTTCACCACTTTTCGTGCTGGTGTTCCCCAGAAGTTCATCGACATCAATCGCGACAAGGTTCTCAAAGCCAACATTGACTTACAGGACATCTACGCCACCGTTGGGGCGTTTTTGGGCGGCACTTACATCAATGACTTTAACCGCTTCGGTCGTCTTTATAAATGTTACATCCAGGCAGAGCCCGAGTATCGTCAAAACAAGGACCAGGTCAATTTGTTCTTCATCAAGAATAGAGATGGAACCAGCGTCCCGTTGGCGGCCTTCGTGGAGATTGACGATTCGGCGGGTCCGGAATTCACCAACCGGTTCAACCTGTACCGCTCTGTGGAACTGTCCGGCAGTCCGGCCGCGGGCTTCACCTCAGCCCAGGCCACGGCCGCCCTGGAGACGGTGGCGGCGGAAGTTCTGCCCCCGGAGATGACCTATTCATGGAGCAACATGTCCTACCAGGAAAAACGGGCTTCAGGTTCGGCTGCCATTGTATTTGCCTTTTCATTGACCTTTGTGTTTTTAATCCTCTGTGCTCAATACGAGAGCTGGTCCCTTCCCATCAGCATCCTGTTGGGAACGCCCTTCGCTTTGCTCGGCGCCATAGGTGCCGTCCTGCTGATGCGGCAATTCGATCTGAGCTACGAAAATAACATTTTTGCCCAGATTTCTCTGGTGATGCTGATCGGCATGGCCGCCAAAAATGCTATTTTGATCGTGGAATTTGCCAACATTAAATTTGAGGAAGGCCTGGGTCTGTTCGATGCGGCCCTCGAATCGGCCGGGCTGCGCTTCCGTCCTATCCTGATGACCGCTTTTTCGTTTATTCTGGGCGTGTTGCCGCTGGTATTCGCCACGGGAACCGGCTCGGAAGCCCGCAAGGTGATGGGAATGGCCCTGCTGGGCGGTATGACGCTGGCCACTTTACTGGGGGTATTTTTCTACCCCATGCTGTTTGTGTTCATCGGCAAGCTATTCGGATACGAAAAAAAGCGTGATTTGCATAAAAGTAAGGCGGATCTTAAATGAGGGCGTATTCAGCAAAAAAAAACCACCGGCTCGTAACGATTTTAATAACCCTGGTGTTGACGGGCTGCATGGTGGGTCCGGATTTCGTGCCGCCGACGGTTGAAACCCCTGCCGATTACCGTTTCGATGCCGGAGAAGCTGCGGCCGAGGTAAACCTGAAATGGTGGGAGCTGTTCAAAGATCCCATCCTCTTTGATCTGGTAACCGCATCTTTGGTAAACAACCGCGATGTCCAAATTGCCGCCAGCCGAATCGAAGAAGCCCGCGCGGTGCTGGGTTTCGTCGGGGCCGATCGATATCCCGGCATCTTCATCGAAGGCGATGCCAATACCGGCAACTTTTTGGGGATCAGCAAGAGCAACTCCACCGACCAGGCAGCCTTTATCGGGCCCACCTTGAATTGGGAAATCGATTTCTGGGGCAAGTTTCGCCGGGCGACCGAATCCGCCCGGGCCGAGTTATTGGCTTCCGAATATGCCCTTCGAACGGTCCAGCTCAGTCTAATAACCGAAGTGGCCAGCACCTATAATCAACTGCTGGATTTTCACCAGCGATTGCAGATATCCAGAAACACCCTCAAATCGCGACTCAAAACGCTGGATATTATTCAACAGCGTTTTGATGAAGGCATCATCCCCGAGCTGGATCTAAACCAGGCCCAGATCCAGAAGGAAATTGCGGCCGCAGCGATCCCCCTGTTTGAACGGCAGGTTGCCCAGACGGAAAACGCGCTGAGCATTTTACTCGGAGAGCTGCCCAGGGAAATCCGAAGCGGCCAGGGACTCAAGTATCAGGTTACTCCGCCGGAGATTCCGGTCGGCCTTCCTTCAACCCTTCTGGAACGCCGGCCGGATGTCGCCGAGGCCTTTTATCTGCTCGAAGCCCAAACAGAGCAGATCGGTGTGGCCGAAGCCTTACGCCTGCCGGCTATCTCATTGAACGGATTGGTGGGTGCGGCCGGCAGCGATATCGCCGGCGAAACCACCGACGGCGGGGTCTGGCGGGCCGGGGCGGGCCTGTTCGGGCCGCTGTATGAGTTCGGTAAAAATTTGCGGCGGGTGGAAATCGAGGAGGCCAGAACCCGTCAGACATTGTACTTTTACGAAAACATCGTGCTGACCGCTTTCCGGGAAGTCGAGGACGCGCTGGTACAAATCGATACCTACGACCGGCAGGTGGCCGCCGTTACCCGACAGGTCGCAGCAGCCCGTAACGCCAACGTGTTGTCTTTAGATCGTTACGACCAGGGCGTCACCAGTTACCTGGAAGTTTTGGAAACCGAACGCCAGTATTTTAATGCCGAGCTGGATCTTTCCGAATTGTATCAGCAGCGCATCAACGCCTATGTCGGGTTGTACAAGGCTTTGGGCGGCGGCTGGATGACACCTGAGGAAATGGAATCAAGTAAGTGACCTTTCTGACCACACGCCATTGATCACCGCAACCAGCGTTAAAGCAGAAATTTAGGCTCGCATTTTCTGGTGAAATACAGAATAAATTGAAATTGTTCAGGTATTCTGATGAAAAATTTAATTTTGCCGGTCAGGTTTGAATGGTGTTTAACCCAAACATCAGTCTGTTGAATCATTTCGCATTGGAATTTTTCCGACTGGCCTTTGGTGAAGGTTCATCGCTGCCGTACACTTCCACATAGGCATTGTGACATGAGCAGCCTTTTTCCCAGTGCTCTCTGACTTTTTTGCCGATAAATGAGTTTGGATATTTTCGTCCGATATTGCAGCCCGGACAAATCTTATTCCATCCGGCCAGTACTTTTTTCATTTCCATGATCGTCTCCTTTTTGATATTTTCCGAATCACTCTTTGATGGCCAGGGTGCTCTGACGCCGGCGATCAACCGTTAGCTGGGTAACATCCGGCCGGGCATAATGGCCGCTGGGATCGAAATTCTGTCTTTCTTCGCGTACCCGGCGGTAATCAATCGTTGTCGTCAGAAGCACTTCCCGATCCACCACCGGTTCAATGATCCAGTCGCCATCCGGACCTGCCAGGCAGGAACCGCCATTGGCCAGTATGTCGGGACAACCATCCAAAATCCTTTCCAAATAGGGTGTGTCGGCGGGAAAATCCTGTCTACGCATCAGTCCGGAAACCGAGATCACAAATGAACGGGATTCCTTGGCGATAAAACGAGTAATATCATCGGTGTTGCGCAGGTTGCCTGGCCAGATGGCCACATGTAGATCTTCACCCTGGGCGTAAAGCGCCGTGCGAACCAATGGCATCCAGTTCTCCCAGCAATTTAACCCCCCTACAGTGAAGGCGCCCAGTTGATGCACCCGCAATCCATGCCCATCGCCAATTGACCAGGCCAGGCGTTCTTCATAAGTCGGCATGAGTTTACGATGGACGGATGCGATACCGCCCGTCTGATTCACGTATACCAAAGAACAATACAGGCTGTGCCCGCCACGGTCTGCGGCACGCTCGATACAGCCCAAAATCACCGCAATTTTGTGGGCTGCAGCGGTTTCGCAAAGCGGATCTAAATGACCCGACTCGATTTGGACGGCCTGATCCATATAATGCGCATGGATTTCTTTTTGCACCGGTGAGTTGAAACGTGCGCCGTCGGTTAGCTCGAGCCAGAAGGGATAACCGGGTAACAGGGCTTCGCCAAAGGCAACCAGGCGACACCCCTCTTTAGCGGCTCTGGCGGTATATGCGCCGATTTTTTCAAGTGTTGACTGGCGATCCAGCCAGACCGGCGCAATTTGGGCCAGTCCGACAGCCAGGTCATCAGATGTGCTGTTATTGGAAGTTTGAGCCATAAGGATGCCTTTGATTTATTATTCGGCTTAATCTGGCGTTAAGTTGTTAATATAGGTCTCAAATCTGGCGCTGCCGTTGGCAGCATAACGGTTACCGCCCGTAGTGACGACATCCCCGCTGTCCACCAGCAATTCACAATGGCTGACAATTTCATTGGTGGCCATCAAGGTGCCAAACCCCTCCAGCAGACGGTCTTCAAAATAGTTTTCAGCAATTTCTTCAGCGGTTTTGGGCTTGGCATTCAAAAGCTGGACAATAGCGCCGCAACGCTCAATGTGGTGCGCCAAAAGTTGTCGGGAGCGGTCTGCCAGATCGATCGGGTTCCAGCGGTCATTGTAATATAGGCGATGGGCAGGTAGCACCAGCAATCCCGGATGGTCGTCGGCCATCTGGATCAGGGTCTTTAGGGATTGTAGGTAGCGGCTCAAGCCAAAGATGGTCGCTGCCTGCGTATAGGCCGGTTGAATGACCTGGGCCACTTCAGCGAACATCTCTTTGCGGGTTGGCCAGGGAGAGATGTCGGGTAAAATAATATCGCCCACGATGAGCGCCTCATCACCCAGCCGGACGGCCAGACAATCCGGGCTGTGACCCGGCAGGTGGTAAGTGCAGACATCAGGTCCCAGCTGGGTTCGGCCGTCACCGATCACATCCACGGTTAAACTCTGAAGCACCTGGTGATAGTCGAGGCAGTTTTTGGCGTAAAAGGACTCGGGCATAAAACAATGCCAGCATTTGGCCGGAAAATGTTTCTTTTTGGGTTCCGGTGATTGGGCTGGATAGTGTCGAATCAACTGGTCATAAATGGCATGGGCTTTAACCTTGAGTCGGGTGGCTTCGATCAGCTCGGCCAGGCCTCCGTCATGGTCTTCATGGCTGTGACTGATCAAAACAAAATCCAAATCGGTGTCCGTGATACCCCCCGCTTCCATCATGGCCAGCAGTCGGTTTCCCTGGCCAAATTTACCCGCATCCACCAGAAACGGCTGGTCGCTCATGACGGCGTAATTCCAGGTCGGCCCCAGGTCCCAGTGACCGCCGTAAGCGTTTTCCGTCGGCAGGCCAAAAACCTCGAGCCCGGACGGCAGCCGGAAACGCACGACCATTTCATTGCCGCTGCGATCGCCCCTACGCATCACTTCAGCACATTCAATCAAGTCTATCTCCACTCATTTCCCTAAATCATTTGCGTTATTAAGTAGGTTGAGCGCTTGTCGAGGTTGCCGTAGCTACACGGCAGATGGCGTTCCGCTATAGTTAGACTATGCGGAACGGCATCTGACACAGTAGATGCGGTAAGATCGGCAAGCCCGAAGGGTTTCAAATTAAAAAATTTAGAAAAGATAGGATTCCTTAACCAAAAATTAAGTTTTTTAATTTGAAACGCTCAACATTATAGCTTTGGGATTAGGTCACACAGCAGCCGTACGCCAAATCCGGTACCGCCGGGGCCACAATACGCATTGCCTTTTTTGTTATAGGCCGGGCCGGCAATATCGATGTGGGCCCAGCGGGTATCACCGCTGAACTCCGATAAAAACAAAGCGGCCGTAATCGCGCCTCCCCAGCGGGAGCTGGGCATATTGTTCAGATCGGCAAAATCGCTTTTGAGGAGCTCTTTATAATCCCCCGGCAGCGGCATTGGCCAGCAGCGTTCAAAGGTTTTGGCGCCCGATGTCTGAATGGCATCCGCCAGCCGATCATCTGCACTAAAAACACCGGCGATTCTTTCTCCCAGGGCCACAACACAGGCGCCGGTCAGGGTCGCCAGATCGATCATAATCTTCGGTTTGTGTTTTTTAACGACATAGGCCATGGCGTCAATTAAGATCAGGCGGCCTTCGGCATCCGTATTGCCGATTTCAATGGTTTTGCCGGCATAGCTGCGCACAATATCGCCGGGCCGGGTGGCTTCGCCCGAGGGCATATTCTCCACAATGGGGATGGCGCCGATAACGTGTGTCTTGCTTTTAAGCCGGGCCTGGGTGATGAGGGTGGCAGCCACCACCGCGGCGCCCGACATATCGGCTTTCATACCGGCCATGCCGCCACCGGTTTTGATGTTGAGGCCTCCGGAATCAAAGGTCACCCCCTTGCCCACCAGCGCATGCGTTTTTTTGGCGCCGGCCGGCTTGTGCTCCAACAACACCAGGCTGGGTTTGCTGCGGCTGCCGGCAGCCACCGCCAGCAGAGCGCCAAACTTATTCTGCTTTAATTCCTTTTCGCGCAATACGCGGGTTTTGAGGCCGTGTTTGCGGGCTTGCGCGACAATTGAGCGGGTAAATTGTTCCGGTGTTTTGTCGTTTGATGGCATGCTGATCCAGTCGCGTGCCAGGATGGTACCGGCACAAATGGTGCGCACTTTAGGAGCAATTGATCTCAGTCCGCCGGCTGCCTGTGGTTTGACCCAGAAATTGATTTGTTTGAGCGGTTTCTTTTTCTTTTCATTTTTGTACTTGTCAAAAATATGATTTCCCAGACAGGCGCCTTCCATCATGGCTTCGACCACATCCGGCATCTCCATTTTAAGTTTACCGGCCGCCGGCACAGCAAACCATGCTTTTTCAAAACCGGCTTTTATGCAGCTGTTGATCGTCGCACCGCAAAAGGACCGTAGTATTTCCAGATCGATTTTCTTAAGCTTTCCCAACCCGACGCAGATAATCCGATGGGCGGCAAGACGTTTAAATTCGTAAAGTGTGACCCGGTCGCCTTTATCGGCCTTAAATTCTTTAAGCTTTAGCGCCTTTTGGATGGCGGCGTTAATCGACCGATCATCGTGGATTTTTTTGTCAGCGCACACCGGCACGATCAGGGTGTCGATTTTTTGAGTCTTCAGATCTACTGCTTTAAGGCCTATCATTGTCATCTCTCCATTCTAATTAAATATTCGAGTATTAAAAAACTATTTTAAAAAAATTACCACGAAAGCACGAAAGTCGGAAAACGCGAAAAGAAAAAAATAGGAATATTTCTTGTTTTTTAGATTTCGTGTTTTCGGGGTTGATGATGTTCTCCGTTTCGTTTGAAAATGATTAGGTGTCACAAAAACGCAATCACTCATAGCGAGTTTATTCCGTGTCAGAACCAGAAGCAAGTTCTTTTAAGGCGCTGACGGTCTCCCAGTTAAATGCATCCGACTGGCAGGGAAGGATTGAATTGTTGGTAAAAATCGGATCTGATGCCAGATCGTAACGGGATGCACTTACAGATGCCGGCCACATTGCGGTATGCGGAATCGGTGAGTAGTAAGCCAGGATGGGCGTTATGCCAGCGGACTGAACGACTTGAATCGAGCGCTTAACCGCGCTCAGCGCCTGTGCGGGTAATCCCAATAGCAGATAAGCGCCCACCTGGTCTGGGGTAAAGCCGGCTGCTTTTAAATAACCGGCAGCTTGCTTGAAATCATCTTGTGTCACCTTGCGGTCCATGTCTTTACGTGTGTCGAATTCAGTTGTTTCCAAACCCAAACGCAGGGTGGTAAAACCGGCGTCGAACATCAGCTGTGCCGTTTCAGCTGTCAGGCCGCGAATATGGACGGCATTGGGCGTGTGAAAGCGCAGGTCAAGATCGGCCTGGACAATTTTTTCCAGCAGTGGCACGGCATGTTGCTGGGCGTCGACCAAAAAGGCATCGTCATACAGCACAAAATCTTTGATGGCATGGGTATGATACCAGAATTTGATTTCTTCGATGACCGATTCCGCGCTGCGCCACAGCCGGGTGGGGCTCAAAAAATAGGAAGCGCAGTAGGTGCATCTAAACGGACAGCCGCGCGAGGTCAGCAGGGGGGCATAATTGATGCAGTTTTGCAGATCATAGGCGGGGTAGGGGTATGAATCGAGTTTTTGCGGGTCAAACCGGGCGGTCACCCTGAAGCCCGTGTGTCGGGCGACGATGTCAAAAACAGCTTCCTCGGCGGCTCCAGTGACAATCTCATCTGCGCCGGCGTGTTCGCGGGCGTGATCACTGCACAGACTGGCATAAATTCCGCCTAAAATGATGGCTGTCTGCGGGAAAACGTCACGCACGACGGCGATGGTTTCCTGAACACCACCATACCAGTAGGTCATCAAGGAGGTTATCAGGATCAGGTCCGGTACCGGCATGTCCTTCAGATCTTCCGCCAGCCAGCGGGGTTTGATCCCGTAGCGGCAAAGGCGGCGCTGAACATCTTCAAGGCCATGCGGTTTTGGAATGGGTGTCTTCAAATAGGGTCCCCGTCCCCAGCGGGCGGTCGGATCGCTGGACGGTGCCTGGGGGTGAAACCGGTCGAGGCAGTCGATGTAAGACACCGACACGCCGTGAGATCTGAGCAAAGCGGCCAGGGTGAGTAATCCCAATGGCTTGGCCCAGAAATCATAGGCTGCAAAATCATGAATCCAGGGATTGATCAGCAGAATATGCGGAACATCTTTCATCATCGACTTGCAAGTTTCTTCATTAATATATTTTCCAAACACTGATACAAACTTAGCAGCTATTCGTCAGATTTTTAAATAGTAAACCGGTTCCAAAGCTTCATATTATGTCTGAGGGCAAGGCGTAAAACGGTTCGAAAGCGGAGCGTACACGGTAGTACGCGAGCATTTTGAACTGTTTTACAACGCTGCCATCGGGCATAATATGGAGTTTTGGAATCGGTTTTTAGTTGTCTTCATTGGAGGGAAAGTACACCATCGAGGTTTTTTTTAATTCTTCCCGGCTGAATAACAGCGTATAATCTTGCACGGAAGTGGCTCTGGACATCTTACGCGCTGTTTCCTGGCAGGTCTGTTCGCTGTCGGCGTGAACCATGGTATACAGGTTATACGGCCAGTCCGGGGTGGGATTACGCTGATAACAGTGCGATACCTGATCAAAAGTTGCCATTTTCTGTCCGACTTCTTGGATGCGATTCTCATCAACCTTCCAGGCCACCATTGCATTGGCGTTGAATCCGGCGCGTTGATGTCGCAGGGTCGCCCCGAAGCGCCGGATAACACCTCTTCGGCTGAGATCTTTTAACCGCTCGAGCAGTTCTGTTTCTGTGATGCCAAGCTTTTTAGCAATTGCGACATACGGGCGCTCGGTAATTTCCATGTCTTCCTGGATCGAGGCGATTATTTTTTTTTCAATTTCAGTTAACATGATCGCGATTTAATAATCTGATAGGGGAATTGTTAAGACTCATGATATGAAATCCTATAGTCAGTCATATATTTAATATACAAAACTGGTATTGAAATCCCAGATTTTTTTCGAGGGGTAGGCGTAATTCGATTCTAAAACGGAGCGTACACGTTAGTACGCGAGTATTTTGAATCAGATTATAACACCGCCCTCGGCAAAAATATGGGCATTTTAACCCAGTTTTAGAATCGTTCCGGGAATAACCGTCTGATACCCTCCGACGTTGCCTCGCAAATACCGCGTTCGGTGATAAATCCGGTCACCAACCTTGACGGTGTGACATCAAATGCATAATTGGCGGCAGCGCTATCTGCCGGGCAAATCAGCACCCGCTCGTTTTTGTCATTTGCCAGTCCCTCGATATAGCGAATTTCATCCGGGTTGCGTTCTTCAATGGGGATATCTTTGACACCATCTTTGAGATTCCAGTCGAAAGTGCTGGAGGGCAAAGCCACGTAAAAAGGGATATCATTGTCTTTGGCAGCCAGCGCTTTTAAATAAGTTCCGATTTTATTGGCCACATCACCGGTGGCCGTTGTACGGTCAGTTCCGACAATGACAATATCCACATTTCCCTGCTGCATTAAATAACCGCCGGCGTTATCGGTGATGATGGTGTGTTTGACACCGTGCTTGCCCAACTCCCAGGCGGTCAGGCGGTTACCCTGGTTGAGCGGCCGGGTCTCATCCACCCACACATGCAGGTCGATGCCCTGATCAAATGCCGCATAAATAGGGGCGGTGGCGGTACCGTGTTCAATACAAGCCAACCAGCCGGCATTGCAGTGCGTCAGCACATTGACCGTTTGGCCCTGTTTACGGTGACTGATTTCATCGATCAGCGACAGCCCGTGCTCACCGATTTTTTTGCAGCGGCCAACCTCCTGCTCGGTAATTGCGGCGGCCCGATCTCTGGCAATAGAAACGCATTTATCCAGCTGTTTTTCTTTCAATACGGCGGTCAGGACGTCGTCCACCGCCCAGGTGAGATTGACCGCCGTGGGTCGGGCTGATTTGAGACGTTCACATTCGGAGATCCAGTAGGTGTCTTCAATTGTTTGCGAGGGAGCATTTAGAGCGGCCAGATAAACCCCGTAAGCGCCGGTGGCCCCGATCAAAGGGGCGCCCCGCACCGCCATGTCTCTAATGGCGGCGATGGCCTCGTCAACCGTTTTTAGATCGATGATCACCAATTCATGGGGCAGGCACCGCTGGTCGATGATTTTAACAGCCTTTTTATCCGGGCTCAGCCAGATTGTCCTGAGATCTTTTCCGTCTACTTTCATTAATATCTTCCTCAGGTTCAAGGTTCTAGGTTCAAAGGTTCAGGGACTTGGTTTCTTCGGCGGGGATAAACCCCGTCTATACTTTTGACATCTGCCGTCTGTTTTGAAAATTCTAATCCCTGTCAGCTGTTTGTCATTTTTTAACCTCTTAACCTTTGAACGCTGAACCTTTGAACCCATTACTGCCAACAGAAAGCAAGGAATCAGGAAATGTATACCCATTTAAGATAGCTACCGGTTTACATTTTGGCTAACGCAAAATCGGTTTGAACCTCGCCCAGCTGGACATGCCGTTTGAAAATCTGGCGCATTTTATTGGCATTCATGAGTTGATACACAATGGGTTCGCTGCCTTCAGCCTCAATGGTGACATTGGGCTCACTGGAGCACATTCCCATGCAGCCGGCTGCTACCACCCGAATATCCTGCCGGTCTGCTTCCGCCATTTCTTCCATCAGGGCACTCATGACATCACGGGCTCCGGCTGCAATGCCGCAGGTTCCCATATGTACGGTGATTTTAATGCTGGCGGGGCCATCTCTTAAGGAGGTGTACTTGGCGGTTTTTTCCTTGATTTTTTTGAGCTCTTCGATTGTCAATTTTGCCATCTGTTTTCTCCTGCAGTTTAAGATGCGTTATCATTTGACGCCAGCTCGGTGAGCGACGTTCGGATCGATTCGGTTAAATGGTGGATGACCACCGGGTCAGACAATGATAGGTCATCCATTTCGGCACGAATTTCTCGCGTATCCAGACTAAATTCCTCGCCATCGATCTGATGTGAATAGACAAAATCAATTCCCGGATTTCCGATGATGAGAGTTGTGACCGTGGCGGCCATATCACCCAGTGGGGCACGGTCGATATGGCTATGCTGAAAGGTCGTTTCAACCTCGGTTCCTTTGCCGGGTGCTGTGTCGACCCGCAATGTCCCTTCGCAGCGCTCGGCAGCGGCGGCTAAAAGCGAAAGCCCCAGCCCGACCCGGCGCGTAGTACGGGAAGTAATAAAGGGATCGTTGATATTTTGCAGTTTATCAAGCGGCATTCCGCGACCATTATCCCGAATCACGATTTTAAGCTGATCCGCCTGATGGTCTTCTTCTACCGTAATCCAGATGCAATTACCCCCGGCGGTAATACCGTTTTCGACCACATCTAAAATATGCAGAGAAAGCTCGCGCATTGTTACTAAATTAATCCTGCCTTTCTAATATTCTACCATTACCCATCATGCAACGATCTTCTATTCACCACGAAGAACACGAAGATGGATAAAGCTTATGGAAAAAAATAAATTCTTCCTTCGTGCTCTTCGTGAACTTCGTGGTGAAAAAAATCCTGAAAGCGCTTACGTCGCTTTTCTTAATTGACGATGTGGCGTCCATCTTTGCCGGCCAGTGCCAGAATAAGCTCTTCCAGAGATGGCGCACCCAACCTAAATTCCGTCCACACTTTGCCGATGTCGTGCAAAAAATGAGCGTCCGAGGAGGTCACGCACGGATAATTACCGATACCCGGAACCTCTATGCGCGCTTTTTCAAGGGGCACGCGATAAGACACCTCCACGGCGTCTAATTGCAGATCTTCAGGAATAAACCCCAGTTGACCGATTAAACTATAAGACGGGCGGTCCACATGGGAACTGATGCTGATTCCACCGAGATCATGGGTCTTTTTGACAATATTCATGAGGCTTAGTCCAGTGGCGCCGATCAGCAGCCGAGGATTTTCGCCCAAAACCTGATCATGCTCATCTGCAATGACCTGATGCCCGAACACCTCCGGCTGGTTGTTTCCACTCAGATGCTTATAAATAAATTGCTGCATTTCCAAAGCATCTTCAGCGCTTTTGAAAAGCGTGACCATGTGCACCTCTTCTCGGGAGCAGATTTCCATACCCGGCAAGACGGCGATGCCCTGGCGGTGACCCTCACGCATGGTTGCAGCAACATTCTCGGCGGTATTGTGATCACAGATGGCGATTAGATCAAGTTGCTGCTCAACACTTTTTTGAACAATCTTTTTGGGACTCATATCCCAATCGCTGCAGGGTGAGAGGCAGGAGTGAATGTGGAGGTCGGCTTTAATTATTTTTAGCAACGGTTGAATCCCGATAGAAATTTAAGACAAATATTATTCAAAAACGTACTCGCAACAATTAATGCTTTTGGTTGGTGCAAGTTATAAACCACGAAGAACACGAAGGGCACAAAGTTTTTAAAAATAATTATTACTGCTTTCTGCGTGGCCTTCGTGATCTTTGTGGTTGAATTTTAAAGTGCAATCACCTCTATGCGGTTGTTTCTCTCGAGACCTAAATTAGCCGGCTTCAGAATTTCCGACGCCAGCGCTAAAAAGTTGGCCGGCCAGGCGAAAAGACGAATCCGGCCACTTGAGGATAGGAATGCCTTCCTGGTCCGCTTTCTGGATGGTTTCCGCATCGGGATTCTGGCCACCGGTAACCACAATAGCAGCCATTTCACGCAGTACAGCCACCGCCACAATATTCTGGTGCCCCTGAACGGTCATCCAGACGCATCCTGCCGGGGCGTTTCCCATCACTTCGCTTAACAAGTCGCCGCAATAGCCCTCGGAGACTTCGCGGTCAAGTCCATTTTGTCCGCCGGCCACTTCAAGTTCAAATTGTTCCACCAAGTCTTTAACCAACATTTTTTTTATCCTTTCCAGCCGGTTTGCCGATAAAGGCGGATTAGCGCTTTGTCTTTCCTTGGCCACCAGTAAACAGACAGTCTTTTAGGGTAGCTTGCCCTCGCACCACATCCTCGGCAAATGTACGGCAGTCCGGCGCGCCGCATGCGGTGCAGTCGGTTCCTTTGATCAGTTGCATCACTTTCTCAATTTCCTGCATTGCATCGATGGTCAGCGCCTCTTTGCGGGCACCAAACAGACTGGTCAGTTTGGATGGATCTTTTTCGCTTTGAAACTCTCCTTTTTCATACATGCGCAGAATATTTTCACGGTGCAGGCGACGGCCAAGGCCGAATCGTTTGATCATCTTTTGGACGGCGCTTTTGGCCAGATATTTATCAATGGCATTGAGAACGCCCCCCAGGCAGCCTTCCCGACAGGTACGAAATTCGATATATTCGATATCCTGAAACAAACCCATTTCAATTTTTTCAAGATAGTGAATGGTTTCCTCCATGCCTGAAACCGCCAGGGACCGGTCGATATCCATATCGGCGATTTCGCCGCCGGACATCCCCCACATGGAGGCATTGCCGGTGGCACAGGTTTCGTACTCAAAACGGGTTTGATAAAAGGGAATGGCATCGGCGGCTTTAATTTGCTCCACATGCTTTATCAGTTGCGGATAGATATCGTTAATCCCAAGAGCCACCTCAGCGGGCGCCGATCGCTGGCGTGCCGGTAAGCATGATGGATCTTTTTTGGTCGGGCAGGGGTTGATATAGTATAAAACGACCTCCTGGCCCTTATCCAGGTATTCCGGAATAAGCCGCCGTTTAACTTCTCGGGCCATCAGCGCCACCGGCCGCAGCACCGGCAAAACGTTGGGCAACAGGCTGGGGAATTTAAAAGCAATCAGCCGTACCACAATGGGACAGATGGGTGAGATCAGGGGCCATGGAGCCTGGTTGGATGTTTGATTGCGACGGATGAATTCTTCGGTGGCACATTGAAACATCTCAAGAAAATAAGACATGTCAATGGTGTGCTGAAAACCCATATGATGAAGGCCCAAGAGCACATCTTTGGGCATGACACCGGGAAATTGCGCATAGAGAACCGGTGACACCAGTGCAATGGCGACCTGATCTTTATCGAGAAAATCGGGCCCCTCGGTCGCTGCGCTAACAGCGCGCTCGCGGCAGATGCGAATGCATTCCCCGCAACCGATACATTGTTCAACAATGCGGGCGGCCTTCTTTTTTTTGATCCGGATGGCTTTGGTAGGGCAGGCCCTCAGACATGATCCATGGCCGGCACACAGGTCCCGGTCGAAGCGGACAAAGCAAGTCGAGGTCAGTTTTTTACTCAATCTGATTTTCCTTTGTCAGGAATAAAAAAAGTCATTCGAACAACGGTCCCATCATTTGGTGGGGATTCAACCTGAATTTGGTCTGAATTTTTTTTCATGTTGGGCAGTCCCATGCCGGCGCCAAAACCCATCTCACGATGGTTATCGTTCGCCGTCGAATAACCGGCCTGCATGGCCAGTTCAATATCTTCGATACCCGGGCCATCATCGGTAATTTCTAAAATCAGTTTGTCATTGTCCACTTCAATGCTCAGGGTGCCGTCACCGCCATGCATGACCACATTCATTTCGCTTTCATAACCGCAAATAGCGACCCGGCGAATCAAGCGCGGGTCGAAATCCATTGATTTGAGCAGGTTTTGAATATTAATCGAGGCTTCGCCCGCTCGAATAAAATCTCTGCCTTTGATGTGAAAGCTTTTTTTGAGTTGAGGCATGGGTTTAAAGTTTCCGGATTGTGCGGTTAAGCGGGCCAGACGGACTTTGATCAATGGCAGATTAGCGTTTTCCGTCAAGTCCAATGAGATTGCAAGCATGCAGTCTGCCGCAGGAAACAAACATGGAATAGGGGCTCGATATCAGGGGTATACCCTGGTCTTTGGCCATATCGATCACTTCCTGGGGTGGTTTTTTCTTTCTGACGATGACCACCGCCCCGACACCGGCCACCATGGCCGTGCGAATGACCTGCACGGTTGTCAAACCGGTCAATAAGATACAGTCTTCCGAAACTGCTGCCAGTACGTCACTCATCAAGTCGCTGGCGCCGCATCTGGTGATGATCTTATCCAGTTTGTCCTCACCGGTCAAAAGGGTTGCATCGAGCGCATCAACAATTTCTGATAGTTTCATATACCCATTCCATGTGCCATTCAGTTGTAAAAACCGTTTTTGTTTTCCCCAGCCGCTAAATTAGGACAAAAATGAAACATACCGAACACTTAAGGCTCGCAAAGTATAAAGCAAAGGGGCATTGGTGTCAATGATAAGTCGGACTGGCCGTTGGTGCTTTAGACAAATAGCGGAACGACCTCAAATTTGTTCACATCGATCAATCCTTGGTCGGTCAGCTTTAGGGCTGGTATGACCGGCAACGCCAAAAAGGACAAGGTCATAAATGGATCGCTTAAGGTGCACCCCATTTGATGAGCAATGCCGATCAAACCGTCCAATTGTTGACGTACATCGATGACCGGCTCAAAAGACATCAACCCAGCCAGCGGCAATGCCAGACGGGCCAGAACATCCTGGTCTGATGCGGCTGCCAGACCGCCACCCATTTGTACAACGGCTTGCAAGGCTACATGCATGTCCGCATCTGTTGCGCCCACAATGATAATATTGTGAGAATCATGGGCCACACTGGAGGCCAATGCACCACGCTTGAGACCGAAGCCTTTGACAAAACCCAGGCCGATGTTACCACTTTTGCCGTGGCGCTCGACAACTGCCATTTTGAGCAAATCCTTTGAGGGATCGCTTACGGCCTGGCCGCTCTTAACGACGGGCTTTTCAATGCGTTGATGGGTAATCAATTGATCCGTTACAAGTTCAATGACCCGCATATTTTTCTCTTTAGCCGCTATAGTGAAATCAACCTGCTGCAAATCCACATGCATTGCAGGGGCAATTGCGGCCGGCACCGGTATTTGGATGTGGGGTAGCATTTTTTCGTTTTCGGCCGTCAAGACGCCGCGGCAGTATACCTGTTCAATCATCGGATTTTGAAGATCGGAAAATATGACCAGGTCAGCCTGCCTGCCAAGGGCAATCGCACCCAAATGATCCAGTCGAAAGTATTCGGCCGGATTGAGTGTGGCCATCTGAATGGCTAAAATCGGATCCAGCCCGGACTGAATGGCTTCACGCACGATTGAATCGATATGGCCCTCTGCGACCAGATCGTGTGGGTGGCGATCATCGGTGCACCACATCATGCGTCTGGCCGTGCGTTCATTAACCGCTTCCAGCAGCGCCTTTAAATTTTTGGCGCCGGTCCCCTGGCGAATCATAATATGCATCCCCGCAGCCATTTTCTCTCTGGCTTCCTGTGCGGTGGTACATTCATGATCGCTTTGGATGCCAGCGGCAATATACGCATTCAGGGCCGGCCCCTTAAGCCCCGGCGCATGACCATCGACTGGTTTACGATGCTCTTTGGCAGAGCTTATTTTGGCCAGAACATCTGGATCGCCATAGATGACGCCCGGATAATTCATCATTTCGGCCAGGGCCACAATTCGCTTGTGGTTTAAAAAGGGCTCAAGATCCTCGGCGGTCAGACGGGCACCGGCGGTTTCCATATCGGTTGCCGGCACGCATGACGGCAGGGTAAAATAAATATTGATGGGTTGTTCTTCGGCCGCATGCAGCATATAGGCAATACCGTCTGCGCCTAACACATTGGCGATTTCATGGGGATCGGCCACCACGGTTGTGGTGCCGTGCACGGTGATGGCCCGGCTAAATTCGGATATGCATGTCATGGCGCTTTCGATGTGAACGTGGGAATCCATAAAGCCGGGGGCAACAAAACGACCGTTCAAATCCATTACAGTTCTGGCCTTATATGGGCCGAAGCCAACAATGGTGCCACGACTAATGGCAACGGCCTGGAGGACAACTTCACCGGTCAGTACATTGACAACGCGGGCGTTGGTTAACAGCAAATCAACGGGTGTTTCACCGTGTGCGGCCTTAATAATTTCTGTCATATTCATTGTAAATGTCCTTTAAACTGACAGTTATTCAATTTTAGGGGTTGGAGGTTTCATCAACAAAAAGGTTTCAGGTGTCAGTGTTCAGGTGTCAGGATTACGATCGGTTGAGGTTGGAAATTATCAGATTCCGATTTCCTTCTTCTTTTTACTGACACCCGACACCTGACACCTGAAACCGTAATGCCAGCTGCCAGTGGCCAGCAGCCAGCAGCAGCAAATTAATTAACGGTGCCTTTTGATTTGCTCGGCTATTGCGCGGACTTTTGACATAATCTGCTCAATATCCAGGCTGAGAAGGTTGCTATTGCGCACCAGGACGCGCCCGGCGACCACCACATCACGGACATCGCTACTTTTAGCGCTATAAACGATATGGGAGGCCGGGTGATACATCGGCGTCAGATGCGGGTTGTGGTGATCGATAACAATCACGTCGGCCTGCTTGCCCACTTCAAGGGTCCCGATTTGGTGATCCAGGCCGATCGCCCGGGCGCTGCCGATGGTGGCCATCTCAACCACGGTTCTGGCATCCATCGTGGTGGGATCATGTGTTTCAGTTTTATGGATCTTGGCGGCCATGTCCATTTCGTGGAACAGATCAAGATTGTTATTACTGGCGCATCCATCGGTCCCGAGGCCAAGCACAATGCCGGATTTTAGAAGCTCTGGCACTGGTGCAATTCCGGCGGCTAATTTGGCATTGCTTTCCGGATTATGAGAAATACTGGCCTTGCGCTTAAAAATGATTTCAATATCTTCAGCTGTGAGCCAAACGCAATGGACCAGCAAGGTGGCTTCATCCAATATCCCCAGGCCGTCTAAATACGCGATGGGCGTGGTGTTGTAATTTTGCTGGATTTGCCGGCATTCGTTTTGGGTTTCAGCGGCATGAATTTGAAAGCGCACACCGGCGTCCATGCTCAGGGCTTTGGCTTTTTTCAAAGTTTCACCGCTGCACGTATACGCCGAATGGCAAAATACCGATGGCGTGATCAAAGCGGATGCGTGGCGCCAGTTGGAAACAAATGCCCGGGGAACCGCAATGTTTTTTTTAGGATCCGGCACGCCAGGTGCTGGAAAATCGATTACCCCCTGGGCCAGTACCGCGCGCATGCCACTGGCATCGACAGCGACCGCCACCTGGTCTTCAAAAAAATAGCCGTCGCAGCAGGTGGTCGTGCCTGACAGCAACATTTCTGCGCATGCCAGCAAGGCACCCCAGTGCACATTTTCGGGCTGAAGGAAGGCGGCTTCAGCCGGAAAGATATGTTCATTTAACCAGGTGTCCAATGGCAGGTCGTCGGCCAAGCCCCGAAACAGGGTCATGGGCAGATGGGTGTGGCTATTCACCAGTCCCGGTAATACAAGCCCACCATTGGCATCTATCGTTTCAGTTGCCGGGGGCGGTGATTGACCGGTGGCCAGGATTTCGAGGCTTTCAATTTTGCCTGCTTTGACGCAGAGCAGACCATCAGAGATAATGTCAAAGTGCTCATTGACGGTTACAAAGGTGCCGTTATGGATGACAAGGTCAAAGGTCATGGGGTCGTCCTGATTTTGGATTTTGGAATTTAGATTGTGGATTAAAAGACATTAAGCCAAATTCCGAATCGTTGTTGCAGCTCCTGAATCTAAAATCCAAAATATTATTCAATCCAAAACCCCGAGTAAAAGTAGATAACGACTATCCAATTCCCTGAGGCCTTTATTTTTCGGCTATGATGTCCCGTGCGATTTTGTTGACATCGTCAATGACGCTGCTGAGGTTCATGGTTTTAAGCTCGCGGTCTTGCATGACAATGGTGCCGTCTATGATCACGGTCGTGACATCGCTTCCCCGCGCGGCATAAACCATATGCGAAACCGGGTTGTACATGGGTGTTAAATGCGGTTGGGCGGTGTCAATGATGATGACATCGGCTTTTTTGCCGATCTCGAGCGAACCGATAAGCGATGCTAGGCCCAAAACCTGTGCGCCCCTGATGGTGGCCAATTCTAATACCGTTTGCGCATCCATAACGGTGGGATCCAGGGTTTTGGCCTTATGGAGTTTGGCCACCGTATCCATCTCCAGAAACAGGTCCAGGTTATTGTTACTGGCGCAACCATCCGTTCCCAATCCCACGCAAATGCCTTCATTCAATAATGCGGGGATGGGGGCCACGCCGGATGCCAATTTCATATTGCTTTCCGCGTTGTGTGCGACTTTGACCTCATTGCGCTTTAACAGGGAAATATCATTTTCCGTCAATTCGACACAATGGCAGGCCACTACATTAGGAGCCAGAAGACCCAGTTCAGCTAAATGTTCCACCGGAGTGCGCTCAAAACGCTCCTTTATTTGAGCGACTTCACTTTTGGATTCCGCCAGATGAATCACCAATGGCAGCGAGAATTCTTTGGCCAGGTCAAATGCTTTTTGCAGCAATTCAGGTGCGCACAAATAGGTTGAATGCGGCTCTACGGCAATCGACACCCGGGGGTGGTCCTGCCAGGTATCAATCAATTTACGGGTATATTCGAATCCTTGTGCGATAGGGCCGTAATTGGGCGAGTCAAAATCATACAGGACTTCGCCGACAACTGCCCGTATTCCGGCATCGCTGGCGGCCCGCGCGACGGCATCTTCAAATAAATACATGTCACAAAAACAGGTGGTGCCCGACATGATCATTTCCGCGCAGGCCAGCAGGGCACCGCAATAGACCTTTTGTTCATCCAGTTTGGATTCGGCCGGAAAAATATGATCATTGAGCCAGGTCATTAATTGAAGGTCGTCTGCCAGGCCTCTAAAGCACGTCATGGCGGCGTGGGTGTGGGTGTTGATCAGACCTGGCATGATGATGCCGCCACCGGCGTCTATAACTCGAGCTGCCTGCCAGTTCGAAAATTCTGCGGTTGGCCCGATGGCGGCAATGCGGTCTCGGATGATGGCCATCCCGCCATTGGCTACGGTGGTCTGATGGCCATCCAATGTCAGGATCGTTCCGTTTTCGATCAGAATATCAGCGAATTTCGGTTTCATAAATTTTCCCGGCCACTCCTTTTAGAATCGTTTCCAGCAACGGCGCCGCTTTTTGGGCGACGGCAATGATTTCTTCAACGCTGGCGGGAACCGGATCGGCAGGGTTGTGGACATTGGTAATCGTGGACAGTCCTAACACCCGCAGACCACCGTGGACGGCGGCAATCACTTCCTGCACGGTTGAAAAGCCAACGGCTTGCCCTCCGATAGTCTGCAAAAATTTAACCTCTGCCGGCGTTTCAAGTGCCGGTCCGGTGAGACCGACGTAAACTCCTTTTTGACATTTTATTCCGGCGGTTTGGGCAACTTCCTCGGCTAGGGTGATGAGCTTCGGGTGATATGCGTGGGACATATCCGGGAACCGGGTGCCCAGGTGGTCATCATTAGGACCGATAAGCGGGTTTGTTGCGGTGAGATTGATATGGTCGTCTATCAGCATGATGTCACCGGAATTAAATCTGGGGTTCAGGCCGCCGGCGGCATTTGAAAGCAACAGAATCTTTACGCCCAGTTGCTGCATCACCCGGATCGGGTAGGTGACGTCCAGGGGGCTATACCCTTCGTAAAGATGAAAGCGGCCCTGCAGGGTAACTATCGGGCAACCGCCCAGCTTGCCGATAAGCATCCGGCCCTTGTGGGATTGAACCGTTGACAGCGGAAAATGAGGGATATCCTTATATTCAACGGTTGTATCGATAGTCATTGATTGGGCACTTTCACCTAAACCGGTACCGGTCAAATAACCGATATACGGCGCAACACGGGTCTTTTTTTTGATGAAAGCGGTCGTTTCTGCCAGACGCTGCATTAAATTTTGCATGGGTTCTCTCTGCAGTATTCTTTTTAATTAGCCTGGGAAAGATGCTATTTTAGTTCAGTAAACTGAAGTCGTCAAGCGAACAGATATGTTGGCTTAAATCAGGATGTTCTCATTGACTTTTTTATGACATTGTGACATACAAACTCCCTTGATCCTGCCCCGTTTTATTTGTGTTAAGGGTGACCACATCATATGTTTGCTAACGATTCAGCTCTATCGTATCTGGCATAAACACGAACAAATGAGGGAGATTCTGCACATGGCACCTGACACCCGACCTGACCATCCCAATATTTCAGATGAAATGTGGCCTAAAGTCGATGACATCATTTCGGCCAACTGCAATGTTCCGGGCTCGATCATTGGTGTGTTACGAGAATGCCAGGACGTTGTCGGCTGGCTGCCGGTGGAGCTGATTGACTATATCAGCGACGGTCTCAATCTGTCTCGCAGTGAGGTGTTTGGGGTGGCTTCCTTTTATTCCCTGTTTTCCATGACGCCCAAGGGCCGGCACTTGATAAAGGCATGCATGGGCACCGCCTGTTATGTCAAAGGTATTAAAGAAGTGATGAGCCGAATCGGCAATGAATACCAGCTTGTAGAAGGCAACACCACTGAAGATCAGCGTTTTTCACTGGAAGCCGTCCGATGTTTAGGGGCATGCGGCTTGGCGCCGGTTGTGGTGGTGGATGAGGATACATACGGGGATATCAAAGCCGACAAGGTCATCGAGGTGCTCGAAAAATACGAATAGCTTACAGCACAGAGCTGATGAAAATATTTGAAATTCAAAATATTCTGGACGCCACGGTTTTAACGGGAGAAACTCAGCTCGATCGCAACATTGTGGGTGCCGGTGGCGCTGATTTGATGGCGGACGTGTTGTCGGCTGTTGCCAAAGATGCGGTCTTGCTGACCGGTCTGACAACTGAGCAGGTATTGCGAACCGCAAAGGTTGCTGAAGTGGCAGCGGTCGTTTTTGTCAGGGGTAAAAAGCCCGATACACCCGTCATTGAACTGGCAGAATTCTATGCGTTGCCCTGTCTGTTAACCAAATACTCTCTGTTTGTTGCCAGCGGCCGGCTGTATGTCAATGGACTTCGGGGATTGGATGGTTCGTGGTAAGCAGGAAAATTGAATATTGAATATTGACAATTGAATATTGGCGGAATCTTATCATTTATATATTTCAAGTTCTCGATTAAAAGTTATCTATTCAATTTGTAATTTTTTATTTCCGCTGAAAGCCTTAAATATTCAATATTCAATCTTAAATAGTCAATGATCACTAGCGGGAGCCCAGCATGAATAAAGTGAGAACTCAGTTGATGGTGTGTGGCGGTACAGGTTGTCACGCTTACAAAAGTGATGTCTTTCAGGCACAACTTCAGAAAGAGATAGACCGCCAGGGGCTTGTAGATGAGATTAAGATTATTGAGACCGGCTGCAACGGTTTTTGCGCGGTGGGGCCGGTGATGCTGGTTCAGCCTGAAGGCATTTTTTACCAGAAGTTGAAGGTTAAAGACATTCCGCACCTGGTCGAAGAACATTTTCTCAAAGGCCGACCGGTCAAAAAATTGTTTTACGTGGAGCCGGCTTCCAAAGAAACCATTCCCAATATGAGTGAAATTCCTTTCTTCGAGCATCAAATGTTTTGGGCGATGCGCAACAAAGGGGCCATCGATCCGGAGGTGATAGAAGAGTACATTGCCCGTGATGGTTATTTCGGAGCCGCCAAAGCCCTGCAGGAGATGCAACCGGAAGACATCATTGCCGAGGTGAAAAAATCGGGTTTAAGAGGGCGGGGCGGAGCCGGTTTTCCCACCGGGCTGAAATGGGAGTTTGCCAGCAAAAGCGCCAGTGATATCAAATATGTTCTGTGTAATGCAGACGAAGGTGATCCGGGAGCATTTATGGATCGCAGCATACTGGAGTCCGATCCGCATGCGATTTTGGAAGGAATGTTGATTGCCGCCCGGGCCATCAATGCCCATCACGGCTATATTTACGCCCGCACGGAATATCCACTGGCCATCCGCAGGCTGGGCATTGCCATTGAGCAGGCCCGGAATTACGGGATACTGGGCAACGATATTCTGGGGTCCGGTTTTGACTTCGATATCGATATCTACCAGGGCGCCGGTGCTTTTGTTTGCGGTGAAGAAACCGCTCTGATGCGCTCGATTGAGGGCAAACGCGGGATGCCGCGTCCGCGCCCGCCGTTTCCGGCCCTCAAAGGCTTATGGGAGAAGCCCACTATCTTAAATAATGTCGAAACGCTGTCCAATATCCCGCAGATTATTCTCAACGGTGGGGACTGGTATGCCAGCGTCGGCACCGAAAGCAGCAAGGGAACCAAAGTCTTTGCGCTTTCAGGCGATGTCAACAACATCGGCCTGGTTGAAGTGCCCATGGGCACATCCCTGAGAACGATGATTTATGATATCGGCGGCGGGGTTCCCAACAAGAAGAAATTTAAAGCCGTGCAGCTCGGTGGACCCTCTGGCGGATGCGTGCCTGAACAACATCTGGATATTCCCATTGACTATGAGGAAATTGCTAAAGTCGGTGCCATCATGGGATCGGGCGGTGCGATTGTGATGGATGAAAGCACCTGTATGGTGGACATGGCGCGCTTTTTCATGGATTTTGTGCAGGACGAATCCTGCGGTAAATGCACGCCCTGCCGTGAAGGCACGCGGCGTCTGCTGCAGCTTCTGGAAAAAATTTGTGAAGGCCGGGGGGTACCTGAAGATATTGAGATCATGGAGGAACTCTCTGATACCATCAAAGAGGCGGCGCTGTGCGGTTTGGGTCAGACGGGGCCCAATCCGGTTCTGTCTACGCTGCGCTATTTTAAAGATGAATACGAGGCCCACGTCCTTGAAAAACGCTGTCCGGCCAAACGCTGCGTGGCGCTATTAAAGTTTGAAGTGCAACCGGAAATGTGCACCAAATGCGGTATGTGTTTTCGGGCCTGCCCGGTAGAGGCCATTACCTGGAAAAAGAAAGAAGTTGCGGTTATTGACAAAGAAAAATGCATTAAATGCATGACCTGTTACGATAAATGTAAGTTCGATGCCATTGATTAGCAAAAGGTGCATTGCTAAACAATAACTGAACGAAAATTTCTATCACGAAAGCACGAAAGAACTAAAACACGAAAACTTAAACATTTCGTGCTTTCTCACATTTCGCGTTTTCGTGATAATTTAAAAAGCTTCGCACAAACGGCTAAAAACCAATTATTTTTAAATTGATCTGAGGTGTTTCAATGGTTGATGCAATCATTCTAATGGGTGGCATGGGATTGGCCATCAGTATCATTTTGGCCGTCGCATCCAAGGTTTTCTATGTTTATGTTGACCCCAAAATACTGTCGATTGAAGAAGAATTGCCCGGCGCCAACTGAGGCGGTTGCGGGCTGCCGGGTTGCAGCGCAAATGCAGAGGCCATTGTTGCCGGGATAGCGGCACCCAATTCATGCGTGGCCGCCGGTCCCGAAGTGGCTGAAGCCATTGGCGGCATTATGGGGGTTAAGATCGAAGCGGTTGAACCGGATATCGCTTTGCCGGGCTGTTATTTCGGGGTTACGGATGCGGATACGAAATATGTTTATAACGGTATGGATGATTGCCGGGCAGTGGCCCTGCTGGGGGGTGGAATGAAAGTGTGTACCATTGGCTGCCTGGGCCTGGGAACTTGCGCCCGGGTCTGTCCGTTCGATGCCATCCGCATGGGACCCAAAGGCCTGCCGGTTGTGGACGAGCAAAGATGCACGGGCTGTGGCACCTGCGAGCGGGTGTGCCCCAAACACATTATTAACCTTTCGTCGATTACGCGCAGGATTATCCGCGAATACACCACAGATGAATGCACAACACCCTGCCAGCGGGGATGTCCGGCCGGCATTAATATACGGGAATATATTCATCAAATCGCCATTGGGAATAATCACCGCGCCGTTCAGGTCATCAAGGAACGCAATCCCTTTCCAGCTGTGATTGGCCGGATTTGTCCGCGGCCCTGTGAACTGGAGTGCCGGCGAAATTATATTGATGAGCCGGTGGCAATTAATTTTTTAAAACGTTACGCCGCCGATGTTGAAAAAGAAAGCGGCAACCGTATCCTGCCCTACAAGGCGCCGGATACCG
>CAZJHF010000003.1:0-20988 GCA_964545505.1 uncultured Desulfobacterales bacterium
AGGGGGTCAAAGCCCAGAGTAGTCTGGATTACCGGTATTTCAATGAAGATGTGGGTTATGGTCTGGTGTTCCTGCAGAAACTTGGGGAACAGGTCGGGGTAGCGACACCGATTATGTCGGCTGTGATCGCACTGGTTTCTGTGTTGATGAATCGAGATTATTTGGGTGAAGCCAAACGCACAATGGAATCTTTAGGACTTTCGAAGCACACTGCGAAAGAATTGGAGAAACTGTTGGCGTAAAAAACATGCAGATGGTGCTTGATGAATTCGGGGAATCTACAAAATGCGCACCTTGGAGAGATCAGAATTTCTGGAGTTCATAACCAATGAAAGTGCTAGTATTAGGCGGTTGCGGTATTCAAGGAAGGGCGGCGCTAAACGATCTATCAAGAAATGCAAGTGTTGACCATGTAACGTGTGCAGATATTCAGCCTGAGCTCTTTGATTCCTTTGACTTTATCGACAAAGCCAAAATTCAGATCATCCGCATAGATGCGAATGATCCAAACGCATTGGCATCTAAAATGGACGAAAAGTTTGATGTCGTCCTTGATTTTTTGCCACCACAATGCATTCGGACCGTTGTCGAGGCTGCCATAAAAAGCGGTGTTCATCTTGTCAACACCAACTATGCATATGATATTCTTGATCTCGACCATGCAGCAAAAGAAAAGGGAATCTCCATCATCCCGGAATGCGGCCTTGATCCGGGAATTGACCTGGTACTTTACAAATATAGCCTAAGATATTTCGATAAGGTAACTAAGCTCAATTCATATTGTGGTGGGATTCCTGAAAAGGCGGCCTGTGATAATCCGCTAAATTACAAAATCAGCTGGAATATAGAGGCTGCATTGAAAAGCCAGATAAGAGATGCAACGCTTATCGCGGCTTCTGAACTTATAGATATCCCGGTGAAAGATCAGCATGAGAATGCATTTATTCACCATATCGAACTTCCGGAACTGGGGACACTGGAAGCTATTCCGAACGGCGATGCGGTGCGTTATGCCAAATTACTGAAAATTGAGAATGACCTTTCTGAAACCGGGAGGTATGCACTTCGTTGGCCCGGTTGGTGTGCATTTTGGAACCCATTGAAAAAATTAGGCTTTTTGAGTAACGTGCCTATCAAAGGGTTGCCTTATAAGGTATCACCATTTGAAATGGTCGCCAAACTGCTCGAGCCGCAACTGCAGTATAATGACAGCGAAAAAGATCTATCTGTTTTGGTGCACATAGTCGAGGGTGTAAGGGAAGGTAAGCAACAAAGATTGACTTGCTCTCTTTTGATTGAAAGAGATTTGAAAACGGGCCTAATGGCTATGAGTATGGGCGTTGCCTATCCTGCCTGTATCGCCGCAGAGATGATCGTGAAAGGTGATATTACCAAAAAGGGAGTTCTTTCACCGGCCGCAGACGTGCCCTGTGATTTATTCATGGATCAATTGAACAAGAGAGGTATTAAAGTAAACAAAACGGTTGAGCCGTTAAATTGAAATCCATAGCGGTGTTACCCAACTGATTATAAAGATTATGAAGGCATGGTACCGATGAGCCCCTTGCCGGTCTGTTTAATAGTAAACATCGCCTGATCGGCAAGCGCGAGCAGGCCTTCACGATTATCGGTGTCATCCGGAAATGTGGCTATCCCAAAACTGGCCCCCAGATTCACATGGTAACCGGCTTTCGATAAGTAGGTCGTATGGACCATTTGGTAGCGAATGAGCTCAACTAATTCAGTTGCCTCACTGTTATCGAACCCGGGCATTACGATAACAAACTCATCTCCCCCATAGGCAACGCCAAAGCAAGGTCTCTTAATGCAGTTTTTGATTGTATGGGCCACTTCTTTAAGAGCCTGGCTCCCGTTCAGGTGACCATAGGTATCCACCACACGCTTGAAGTTATCCATATCCATAAACACCAGAGAAAATGGTTTGCGTGTTAATTTGTTCTCTGCAATCAAATTATCCAATGTTTGATACAGGTAGCGTGTGTTAAACAGCCCGGTTAAATTATCGTGGATCGAAAGATTACGAAATTTTTTGCGGTCGCGTCTGAGTTCTTTTTCCAGAGCCTTTTTCTTGGTATTGTCCACCATGATGCCTTCGAGAATGGCATCTCCGTGCTCACGCTCGATCATTCGGATATTGGCCAATACCCATATGGGTTTTCCATCTTTGCGCTTCAGCCGCAGTTCATGATTTTCAACCGTACCTTTCTTTTGCAGTGTTCGGATCAACCGGGCGCGGTCCTCAGATTTGAAATAAAATTTAATAGCGCCCTCTTTCAGCGCAAGGATCTCATCAACAGAATCATATCCCAGAATACGCGCATAAGCCGGATTGACACGAATAAACTCACCGGACTGCCGAATTTGAAACATTCCCTGCAGGGCATTTTGAACCATTTTGCGGTATCGTTGTTCCGCCCTTTTCAACTCTTCCTGCGTTTCTTTTAAATCGGTTAGATCCGTTAGAAAAACCATATAGCCCGTAATCTGGTTATTTTCATCATTGAGCGTACTGCGGCTGAATAGCATGGGAATCAAGCGGCCATCCCTGGCGCGAAATAAGGCTTCAAAACTGAAATGATCGGGGCTCGCCGAATAAAACTTAAGGGAAGTTTTGTGGTAAAATTGATCAACTGCATAACCGATAAAGTCATCACGCTCATAACCGGAGATCTTTAACAATGCCTTATTGACTTCGATGATCACACGATCGCCATCCAGCAGCATGAATCCTTCAAACCGGCTGTCAATAACGCGATAGTATTTATCTTCAGCCTGTTTTTTTTGGGTGCGGCATTGCTTGAGCGCTTTTTTCAATGATGCAATTTGATGCAATAATTGCTCAGTTGATGTTGAAGAATTCATCTAATTCCCTTTGATGCGGTTAAGAGACAAGGTACATCTTGAAGTTCCTGAAAGCTAAAAATCTTAAATAAATCTAGGAAGTAAACCGAAGATTGTCAAACGATTTGAATCAAAATCGCTTGGGAGCAGGTCGGTTCAAAAGATCAAGGTTGGAAAGCAACGTGTTTTTTGCAGGGGAGATCGCTTTTTTTGTTCTAGCCGGATCTGTTGGGATGGTGAAACCAGGGTCTTTTTTTTATTGATAAGTTCGGCAAGCACTCTTTTCATCATGGCGGCATCTTTATAAGGTTGGGGCGATTCACAGATCAGGGTGATATCCTTTCCGGTTTTTAGCAACGCTGCGGCCAGGGGTTCAAAAAATTTTTTTGTGGCTTTCAAATGCCTGCGCTCGCCTTTGGGGCCATACTCGATACCGGAAAAATGGGCGTGAAATTTTTTTGGCAGCTTTTTTAGGATCTGACCGTAGTCCACCTGACCCTGGCCCCGGGCATACAGGTGCGCAAAGTCAACGCATAGACTGCAGCCGGTTTCCTTTTTTAAGGTTAAAAGCTCTTCGATGGATCCGAACTGGGAGGGTTTGCCCGTCACTTCCGGGCACAATTTGACTTTCCATCTGTTTTCTTTGAGGCGGCCTTGAATTTCCACGATCGCTTCTTTGATCATGGCATAGGTCTTTTCGGCGGTTTTCTTCTGATAGAAGCCGGCGTGAAAAACCACGTTCTGGGCCCCAAGGGCATGGGCACGCTCGCAGGAGTCCAGAATGCGCTGTTTGCTGGCCTGGATCTTCTCTTTTTCATCAGATGCCAGATTGATATAGTAGGGCGCGTGCACCGATAGGATGATGCTTTTTTCCTTTGCCAGCGCGCCGACTTCTTGCGCGTCGGGTACCGACATCCGCACGCCGTAGGTAAACTCCACCTCCATGCAAGCCAGCTGCATGCGGGCGACTTTGCGCACGCCTTTCAAATTGCCCAATCCTTCAGATCCTGCCGGTCCTATTCTAATCATATAGCCTTTGCTCAATGACACCCGCTACTGAATGCCGTCTACTCTTTGTTAGCCGCTTCTAATTGGTTTCAGGTGTCAGTGTTCAGGTGTCAGCAAAAAGATGACAGAGAACAGAGAGGCTGTTTTACATTCTTTTTCCCATCCGTCTTCTGTCGTCTGACACCTGACACCCGAAACCTGACACCTGAACCGCCATAGGCGGAACTTATGAAATCTGACATCTGAAACCTTTAATAACTTAGGCTGCATTGCGTCTGGATTGATTCGGCTGCAGCACCTGGGGTGCGAAGTTGAGGGTCGCAAAATAATCGGCATTGGTTTCTTCGCGTCGAATCAGCTCCACGGATCCGTCGCTGCGCAGCAGCAGTTCTTTGGGACGCAAGCGGCCGTTGTAGTTGAATCCCATGGAATGCCCGTGCGCGCCGGTATCGTGGATCATCATTTGATCGCCATCTTCAATTTTCGGCAGTAGCCGTTGGACGGCAAATTTGTCGTTATTTTCACACAGTGATCCGACCACATCCACTTTTTCAAAGTGTTTTGCCGCCTGTTTGCCAATAACAGTGATATGATGGTAGGCGCCGTAGATGGCCGGTCGCATTAAAGCGGCCATACAGGTATCCACACCAATATATTTCCGATAAATGTCTTTTTGATTAATGGCGGTGGTGACCAGCACGCCGTGCGGTCCGGTCATATGGCGCCCGCTTTCAATGTAGAATTCAGGTTCATACCCATTTTGCGCTTTATACGCTGCAAAAAAATCGGCGATTTCAGCAGCCATGGCAACAATATCCAGCGGCTTTTGCCCGGGCTCATAGGGGATGCCCAGCCCGCCGCCGATGTTGATAAATTCAATGCGAATATTCAGGGTTTTTGACACCCGGGCGGCCACTTCCAGCAGCATGGCGGCGGTTTCAACCATATAATCCGCGTTTAATTCATTGGAGACCAGCATGGTATGCAGCCCGAATCGACGAGCGCCCCGGTCCATCGCCGCTTTGTAGGCATCGATGATCTGACTGTCGGCAACGCCGTATTTTGACTCCACCGGATCGCCGATGATGCTGTTGCCACTGCGGTTGGGTCCGGGATTGTAGCGAAAACTGACGATCTCAGGCATCTGCGGCACTTTGGCGATCAAAGAAATGTCATCCAGATTTAGGATACAGCCGCCATCAGCATCCGCCGCCTTAAATTCTTGAGCGGTCGTGTTATTGGAGGAAAACATGATATCTTCCCCCCGGGCGCCAATTTGACGGCTGAGAATCAGCTCCGCAATGGAGCTGCAATCAAAGCCGAATCCCAGATCCTGCATGATTTCCAGTATCCGCGGGTTGGGCAGCGCCTTGACGGCATAGTATTCACGGAATCCATTCAGCCGGGAGAAGGCCTTCATAAAATTCAGGCCGGTTTCCCGTATACCGGCTTCGTCATAAATGTGAAACGGGGTCCCAAAATGTCCAATTATATCGTTGAGTACAGGTAAGAGTCGGTTTTCAAATTCTTGCGACATGGGCATCGCTCAAACCATCCTTTCAAGATCTAGTTTCTGCATTGGAATTACAACATTCAAAAGTTAAGGATTAAGGTACAATAGGTTTCAGGTGTCAGGGCATCGCATGTCATATCGAAATTCGGATTCTCATGGTACGAATTCAAGCCCATGGCTTCAAGGCCAACCAAAGACCCTCCGGGCCATTGCTGACACCTGACACCTGAAACCAGACACCTAAAAAATATATTTTAAATAAACTAGCTGAGCGCTTTTTTGATATTGGCCATGGCTTTGACAACATTGTCGGCATCATTAAAGGCGCTTAGGCGGATGAAGCCTTCGCCGCAGCGTCCGAATCCGGCGCCCGCAGTGCACACCACACCGGCTTTTTCAAGCAGCAAATCGAAAAAGGCCCAGGAATCGGTTTGACCATAGATCCAGATGTAAGGCGAATTTTCACCGCCCGCGCACTCATAGCCCAGGGCCTCCATTTCCTTGCGTATCAAAGCCGCATTTTTGAGATAATAATCAATTAAGGCCCTGGCCTGTTTGCGACCGGCATCAGTGTATATGGCCTCGGCAGCCCGCTGGACCGGGTAGGATACGGCGTTGAATTTGGTGGACTGGCGCCGGAACCACAGATCATGAACC
Organism: uncultured Desulfobacterales bacterium; assembly: GCA_964545505.1. GTDB lineage: Bacteria > Desulfobacterota > Desulfobacteria > Desulfobacterales > JAHEIW01 > JAHEIW01. The sequence continues at coordinate 6,041 of CAZJHF010000003.1, forward strand.
GAATGGGCCTCGCCATTGGCAGTGTATGCTTTGCAGGATGTCGGCACCACCGTATAGGCACAGCGGGTGCCGGTGAATCCGGCGGTTTTGGAAAAGCTTCTGAATTCAATGGCCACTTCCCGGGCGCCATCAATCTCAAAAATCGATTTAGGCAGATCCGGATCCTGGATGAAAGACTCATAGGCGGCATCAAAAAGGATCAGGGCCCGGTTCTCGTGAGCAAAATTCACCCAGGTCTGCAGTTGCGTTTTTGTAATGGTCGCCCCGGTGGGATTGTTGGGAAAACACAGGTATATCAGATCGACATCAGGGGGCGGCAACTCGGGGATAAAGCCGTTTTGCCGGGTGCTCTCCATGTAGGTAATACCGTCGTAGCGGCCGTCATTAAACGCTCCGGTGCGGCCGGCCATCACGTTGGTGTCCAGATAGACCGGGTAAACTGGATCGGGAATGGCAATCTGAATATCAGTGGCAAAAATTTCCTGGATATTGCCGGTGTCACATTTGGCGCCGTCACTGACAAATATTTCATTAGCGGATATATCAGCACCCCGTTTTTGATAGTCGCATTCGGCGATTTTTTCACGTAGGAATTCATACCCCTGTTCCGGGCCATAGCCCCGGAAAGTGGCCGCCGCGCCCATTTCATCCACGCCGCGGTGAAAGGCCTCGATGCAGGCCTCCGGCAGGGGCCGGGTCACATCACCGATTCCCAGTTTGATGATTTCTTTGATCGGGTTCTGTGCTTGAAATTCATCGGTCCGTCGCCTGATTTCCGAAAAAAGATACGACGCCTGCAGCTTCAGGTAGTCTTCATTAATTCGAATCATGTTTCACCCTTTCTTAAATTGATACTGATTGGAATCTTATATATCGGTTGAGCCGGTTTGCCCGTTGCCCGTTAGGCCCGTTAAAATAGATTAGATTGAAATCCTTATTTAACCGGCTAACCGGAAACCGGCTAACGGGCTCAACCTAGCTTTCGATCGGTATTCTAGCCGTCTCCTTATAAGTCGACAAAACAATCGCCGTCTGGGTGGATTGCACTCCCGCGATGGCGGCAATTTTATCGCGGATCAATCCGCTGAGCGCCTCGGTGTCAGCCGCCCGCACTTTGACCACAAAGGCGTCTTCGCCGGCCACGTAATGCACCTCCTGAACCTCCGTCAATTTTGAAAGTGTTTGACCGACCTTGATCTCGGCATCCAGTTTTTTCAATTTGACGGTGACAAATGCCACCAGGCTTTTGGCAAAGCGTTTCGGATTCAGCCGGACTTCATAGCCATCGATGAAGCCCTGCTTTTCCAGCTTGCGAATACGCTCCAGCACAGCCGAAGGCGCCATGCCGACCTGGCGGGCAACCTCCACATTGGGTATCCGAGCCTTTTTCTGTAAAATCTTCAGTATTTTCAGGCTAACATCATCAATCATTCTTTAATTCTCCTTTAATACAGATTATTATTCACATATTTTATATTTGTCAAGAATTTTCTTCTGAATTTATTCTGGCTACATGCTGCTCGCTTCTGGCGGCTGGTCACAGCTGACCGGCGGGCACAGTGGTCCGCCCTACCAAGCCTCTGAACCCTGCTTGCCGCGCCGAAGCCCATTAGGCGAAGGCGGGAACCTATGAACCTTAAGGACACATTAAGCCGCAAAACGACACGTCAGCGCTTCTGGACGACACCTCAGGCCGGAAAACGACACATCCGAGACTCAGATGACAGAATATCAGAGGTCAGACAACAGAGGACAGGGGACGGACAACAGAGAACAGATAGCAAAAATGGAAAATTAAAAACTGTCTCTGGACGGAGATGAGTTTGCAATAATCAAAAACGGCATTCGCAGGTAGCGCGATTGCCAAGCCCAGTAAAGTCATTCTTGTCAATATTGATCAGCAGGTGCTTTATGCGCTGGATGATTATAAGATTTTTTATGAGTTCGATGCCATCACCGGCCAGCCCGGTAAAGAGACCCATGCCGGCAAATTTTCAGTTTTCAAAAAAGTCGAGGACTACACCAGCAAAAAATACAACGCCCCAATGCCCTATACAATGTTTTTCAGTAAAGACGGCAAAGCAATTCACGGCACCAAGTGGGCGACGATCCGCTCATACCTGCACGTATACCTGACTGAATCCGTGGGCTCGATGGGCTGCGTCGGTCTCAAAGAGGATGATGCCCGGACATTGTTCGAATGGGCACCCATGGGTACAACAATTGTAATAATAGATGAATCGTTCGAAGAAGAAGAGTAAAAAGGTCAAAGCACTCAACCAGATTAATAATCAATCAAAAGCGGACATAATGAAATTTGCCTATAAAATTGTATCCGTCATCCTTGCCGTATTCTTATTTTGCGGAACTGCTTATTGCGGGCAGAAGGCGGATTCCGTGCTGGTTGTAAAGAGCGAATCCAGGCTCTACCTGCTGCGCGAGGGTAAGGAACTGGCATCTTTTGATGTTGCCTTCGGCTCCAACCCTGAAGGGCATAAGCAGCGGGGTGATGAACGAACGCCGGAGGTGCACTACATCCTCGACTACAAAAACCCGAACAGCAAATTTTACAAATCCATTCACATTTCGTATCCCAATGCCCGGGATTGGGAGACCGCCAGAAAGCGCGGCGTAAATCCGGAGGTGACATCATGATCCATGGCCAGCTCAAGGGTTATGGAGGACTTTCGACATTCGTCCAGCTTTTTAACTGGACCGATGGCTGCATTGCCTTAAGCAATCACGACATGGATGATGTCTGGCAGGCTGTCAATCCCGGCACACCTATTGAAATCAGACCGTAAGTTCAACATAAAAAATTGAAAACTCTTGTCAATTCCCTATGGATATTTTACATAAATGCAATTCATTCAATAGTTCGCTCCGCCTGCGGTGATGTGAACGAACACAGGGCCTGAACGAGGTGCTCAATGCGAAAAACCATTGCCAGAATCATTATTGCATGTCTATTTGTCGTCTCGGGTTGTGCAACGCTTAAGTATCCACCGCCGCCAACACCTAAAGTATATTCTCTGCCGCCCGCGGCTTCCGGTACGTTGTTCGAGGTATCTTCGAAGTTCGCTGAAAATTTTCCGACCGGGCAATCAGGGTTTTTGTTAATCGCGCATAATGATGTGGCCTTCCGATCTCGTCTGGCGCTTATCGATCATGCCACCCAATCCATTGATGCACAATATTTCATCTGGCAAAATGACGAAACCGGAATTTTATTGTTCGAACGTCTTCTCAAGGCAGCCGATCGCGGGGTGCGGGTGCGCCTGCTGGTGGATGATTTACTCTTTGGTGCCAAAGACCGCAGTATCGCCGCTATCACGAGGCATCCAGATTTTGACATCAAGCTTTTTAACCCCGGCAGATACCGCGACAGTTCGCTGGGGAAATTGGGTTCATTTATACTCCATTTTAGAGAATTAAACCGCCGGATGCACAACAAGCTGTTTGTTGTCGATAACCGCATGGCCATCGTCGGCGGGCGCAATATCGGTAATTTATATTTTGGAGTAAGTGAAAAATATAATTTCCGGGATCTCGATGTGCTGGTCATGGGACCTGTGGTGGAGGAGATTTCCAATGCATTCGACACATACTGGAACGCCGATCTTTCCTATCCCGGCATTGCCTTGTCTCCCGAAGCAACCTACGAAGAACTGGCGCCCCTGCGTGAAAGGGCCAAGGACTACCTTATCGAAAAGCAAGATTTGCTGGATAGCTATCCCCTTGAACCAAAATCCTGGGAAAAAAATTTGGAGGAAGTGCCGGCGCATATGCACGCTGGCATCGGTCACTTTCTTCAAGACACGCCGGTTGACCAGGGCGAGGAAATCTTTCGCCTTGACGATATGCTGCGTAATCTTTCTGCCCCCAGCCACGCTGAAATTATCCTCGTTACGCCCTACCTCATTCCAGGCGATTTATTAGAGCAAATGGAAGCACTGGAGTCTGAAGGTGTGCAGATCAAAATTATCACAGGATCCCTGGGGTCAAACGATCATACGGCTGCTCACAGCCATTATAAAAAATATCGCCGGCCTATCCTGGCCACCGGCGCAGAACTGTATGAGTTCAAGCATGACCCTTCACCCGCCATTCGGGATGTCGTCGATACACCGCCGGTTAAAGCAGGTTTTATATGTTTACATGTGAAAGCCATCGTGGGCGACCGCAAGCGCTGTTTTATCGGCTCACTGAACCTTGATCCCCGGGCCCTCGAGATCAATACCGAAAATGGCCTTTACATCGAGTCGCCTGGGTTATGCAGCCAGCTGGCTGAGCAATTCGATACGATGATGTCTCCGGAAAATGCCTGGCGGGTCTATCTGAATGATGACAATCAGCTTCGCTGGGAATCGAGCTCCGGTACCGTTTCAATGCAGCCGGCGCGCAGTTTCTGGCAGCGATTCTCAGATTTTTTCTGGCGCTTGCTACCGATTGAGGATCAGATTTAAATTATACAAAACGGTCAAGGCACATTAAAGGGGCGCCGGGTTGCCAGCAGTAGGTGTCAATCTCTAACTCGAAACGCGCAACACGGAACGCGGAACCTATGAACCCATAGTCTGCTTGAGCAGCTTGCGCACCTGGGTCAGGGTGCGGGTATTGAGCACATCGCTTTTTTCCAGCCAGCCACGCCGGGCCTGACCGACACCAAATTCCAGATCGCTGTATGCGTCAATGCTGTGGGCGTCGGAGTTGATGGATACCAGAACACCTTCTTGTTTGGCCATCTGGCAATAGATATCCGTCAGGTCCAGGCGTTTGGGATTGGCATTGAGTTCCAGAAAACAGCCACGCGCGGCGGCTTTATGAATGATGCGCGTCAGATCAACCTGGTAGGGATCCCGCTGATTGATTATGCGGCCGGTTGGATGGGCCAGCATGCTAAAATAAGGCTCGTCCATGGCGCGTAGAATGCGTTCGGTCTGTTTTTCGAGGGACAAATTGAAATGGCTGTGAACCGTTCCAACCACCAGGTCCAATTGGGCCAGTTCAGAATCTGATAGATCCAGGGAGCCATCTTTTAAGATCTCGACTTCAAGTCCTTTTAGAATCTGGATGCCCTTTAATCGCTCATTCAGACGTTCGATCTCATCGATTTGTTGCCTCAAATGTGACGCATCGAGGCCGCCGGCCACTCTTAGCCGGCTGGAATGTTCGGTAATGGCAATATACTTCAATCCTATTCGTTTGGCCGCCAGCGCCATTTCTTCCAGGCTGTTGCGCCCATCGCTGGCAAGGGTGTGAATGTGCAAATCCCCTTTGAGATCTTTGCGTTCGATCAACCGGGGCAGCCGTTTTTGGGCAGCAGCCTCGATCTCACCGCGGTTCTCCCTGAGCTCCGGCGGTATCGGAGGCAGATCCAGCGCTTTATAAACCGAGGCCTCTGTGCGACCGGCCACCTGCTTTTCAAACCGAAACACACCGTACTCATTTATCTTTAATCCCCGCTGCTGCCCCAGCCGCCGGATGGCGATATTGTGGTCTTTGCTGCCGGTAAAATATTGCAGGGCAGCACCAAAGCTGGCGGGTTCCACCAATCGAAGGTCTACCTGTAAACCGGATCTTAAAATGACACTTGCCTTTGTAGCGCCACCGGCTAAAACCTTGTTGATGACATCAAATTCCAGAAAGCGGCGCATGACCGGGCTGTTTTTGCGGGCTGTGACCAGTATGTCCAGATCGCCGACGGTTTCCCGTGAGCGCCGGTAACTACCGGCAGCCGCAACCGTGTTAACCCCGGGCACCTTCTTTAAGAAATCAATGAGGCTGTCAACAATGGGCATGACGGTTACCCGTTTAAAGCGTTTTTGTGTTTGCGCGCGGGCTTCAACAGCCTCTAAAATGGCTCTTTCCGTTTTTTGGCCAAACCCATCCAGCGCACTGATGCGCCCTTTACTGGCCGCCTTTGCCAGCTGTGCCAGGGTTTTGATGTTGAGTTTTTTGTATAAAATCCGCACCCGCTTGGGGCCCAGGTTGGGGAGTTTTAAAATCTCAATCAATGACTGGGGAATGCGCTTTTGAAGCTTGACCAGCGCCTGGGCGGTACCGGTTTCCAGGATCTCATGGATTTTGGCGGCCAGATCTTTGCCGATACCCGGCAGCTGTGTAAGATCTTCTCCGGCGGCTACCATCTCTTTCAGCTCTGGGCCCAGGCCGCTGACCGAATGGGCTGCATTGCGATAGGCTCGAATACGAAAGAGGTTTTCGCCTTCGATTTCTAAATAATCGGCAATGCGAGTGAATATCTCAGCAATGTCATTATTTTGAACAGGCATCATGGGGGATCGATTGGGTTTAAGAATATGTCACCAAAAACGCTTGATGATTTAACTTCCCGCTTCTTTTTCAAAATTGCATCGAAGGACTAACATACCTTCTTCCATTTTGGTTTCTATTTTATACGGCAGTTTGTTAAATAACTTGATCATACTTTTATTGGTAGAAAGCATATAGGCGACGAGGCTGGTAATGCCGTGTTCGCGGGCGGCTTCGGCAATTTTTTCCAATAATACACTGGCTATTCCCTTACCCTGCCATTCTTTGGAGACGGAAAAAGCCACCTCTGCAACGGTCCCCTCTTCAAGGGCATACATCCCGAGACCGATAATTTTTTCAAAGCCAACCTCACCGGTAACAGCAACGATCGACAGGTTCTTAATATAGTCGACCTGAAACATGCCTTCCATATCTTCTCTGTAAAAGCTTTTGCGGATACTGAAAAAGCGGGTCTGGACATCTTTTTCATCCATACCGTAGAAATGCTCCTGAATGAGGCGACCATCCACTTGTTTTGCCGGCCGAAAAGTGACTTCGATACCATCGTGGACCCGATCTTCTTCCATGCGGGCCGGGTAGACACCGAATAAGGATTCGTTCAACGATCGATTGCGATCGATGAGCCCTGATTCCTGGGCGGTGTGAAACAGCTCATCGCGAAAATCCGGATGCGCCAGACTGATCAATGCCATCGCTCTTTCCTCATTATTCTTGCCAAATAGATTGACCATGCCGAATTCACTGACCACATAGGAAACATATCCTTTAGGAACCAGGATGGATCCCACGTCCGATCTGGGAATAATGCGGCTGGTTTTGTTGTCCATGCTTTGGGCGGAAATGACAATTATCGATTTGCCCAGAGGCGAGATGGTGGCACCCATGATAAAATCAAGCATGCCGGTGACCCCCGAAAAATGGTTCTGGGGCAGGGCATCGCCATAGACCTGTCCGGTCAGATCCATGGTGCGTGCAAAATTAATCGCGACCATTTTATGGTTTTGTGAAATGATGGCCGGATGGTTGACATAGTCCGATGGTCGAAACTCAAGGGCCACATTATTATGCAATGCCTGATATAATTTTTTGCTGCCGATGGCGCCACTGGCGATCAGTTTGCCCTCGTTCATATTTTTATAACGATTGGTAACCACGCCTCTGTGCACCAATTCCATTAAGTCGTCGGTTAAAATTTCGGTATGAACACCCAGGTCGTTCTTGTCTGAAAGGCTTCTGCGATCGGCCTGGAAAGCTCCGCCAATCCAAGCTGAACGGTGGCACCGTCGTCCACCAAATTCGCCGTTATGCCCGCAATGTCAGCGGCGGATTCATATTCTGGCAAATCATATGCGCTTAGCAAATCCTCTTCGTGTTCAACAAAGACGTCAACATCATTTAGATGGATGAAGCTGTGGCCCGGCACTCGTGGCATTTTCGGGTTTACCTGGGCGATCACCATATCCGCTGACTGAGCGGCTGCCAAAGTGACATCCACTGAAATGCCCAGGCTCAACCAGCCATGCTCATCCGGTGGTGATACCTGGATTAAGGCCACATGAAGCGGAAAAAGCCTTTTTTTGAATAAATTGGGAACCGCACACAGGTTCATGGGTGTAATAAAGCGTTTATTGGCGCGCAGGCCCGCGGTTTGGTCGGAGCCCTGATAAATGGACCGCAGATTAAACGTATGCCCTCGAAATTCATCTGCCATCAGTGCCAGCAGGGAGCCTTCGACACTGAGCAGGCGCACAATTTCAACATCTGAATAATAGGTGGCATTATCCATGAGGGCATTGACCAGATGCTGTGGTTCCCCGCAGGAAGAGCCGATAAAAACCCTCTGACCGGCGCGGATCATGCGAACCGCTGCATCGGCAGGCTGAAGCTTGGATTTGTAATTGTCGTCGGTGTTTGTTTTCATTTGAGGCACCCTTTTATGGTTTATGGCACAGTGAAGATGATTATAACGATAACCTATCTCAAAATACGCCGAACGCTCAATTACTGCGCTTCCACGTTAAATGGTATTACTATTTTTTTTGACAGGATCTACAGGATTTTGAGGATATTTTTCTTAGTCGCCCTCCAGACGAGAGCGACTAAACCCAATCCGCTTTCAGCGGAATAAAAACTTCGGTCATACATTTTAACATCGGGATAAACGCCTACTTTTTAAAATCATCAATTCAGTTGGTGAAAGCACGGAATACTCGCCGCAGGCGATAGGGTTTGGCTGTTCGCTTCCGGCGAACGGCTAAAAATAATCCTGATTATCCTGTAAATCCTGTCTAATTATCTTTATTCGTTGAACCCAAACAATTATTACAATTTGATGCGAAGTCCCGCTAGCCAGCGGAGCTCTTGAGCGTAAGCTACTATTTTTAGATTCAATTTATATGCTTAAATGCTAAAAAAATGCTGGCTTTTATTTTTTAATCCGTATGGTTGCTGGTTTTTATAGAGGTTGTTAAAAAAACGCTATGACATTGTAGCGTTTTTTTCTATAACCACTTATACCCCAATCCCATAGTATTTTACATTCTTATGAAAAGCGGTGAGATCCCATACGCGGAGCGAATCCAACATATGATAGGTTTACCACTGTGTCATAAAATAGCAATAACGGATCGAGCAATGTTATGTCCGCATGGATCAGTTCGCGGAGAAGAAAATGCTTTTGGCCGCTGGCTACTGGTCACTCGCTGCTGGCTAGCCTGTGACGAGCCGTTCGGCTCTGCCTTCGACATGAGCTCAGGCCGAATGTAGCTCACAGCCGAAGGGTTCAGTCGAGTCAAAGCCAGAAGCCCGAAACCTATAATGAAACCAAAACAAACCACACCGCCTTACTTTTGGGTTGACACCACATAACAAATTTTCTTAGTGGTGGTACCATCGACTCAAATTTTTTCAAATAAATCCAACAGACAATCGACATACTGAAACATTCTCACCGCAATTGCGGCCAATCAAAGGAGCCACAAATGGATCTTATTGTCAGAAATGCCCGTCTGACGGACAGGGATGAACCGGTCGATCTGGCTGTTGATGCCGGTACTTTTGCTGAAATAGGGCCCGGACTGAAGATCCAGGCCCAAACGGAAATTAATGCCGACGGCAATCTGGTCTGCCCGCCGTTTATAGATCCGCATTTGCATCTGGATGCCGCCCTGACCGCCGGGATCCCGCGGTATAATATCAGCGGCAGCCACCCGGAAGGCATTCAGGTATGGGGTGAATATAAAAAAGCCTATCCGCAATTTGAAGATTTTAAAGATCGCGCCCGGCGCGCAGTCGAATGGGAAGTTGCCCAGGGCACGCTGTATATTCGCACCCACATCGATATCTGCGACCCTGACCTGACGGCTTTAAAATACATGCTGCAGCTGCGGGAAGAAATGAGCGAGATTGCCGACATCCAGATTGTGGCTTTTCCCCAGGACGGCATCCTGTCCTACCCCCAGGCACCGGACCTGATACGCGAAGCCTTAACGCTGGGCGCCGATCTGGTCGGCGGGATTCCCCACTGTGAATGGACCCGGGAGGACGGCGTTGCATCCATTGGTATCGTCTATGCGCTGGCGGAAGAATTTGATTGTATGATCGATGTGCATTGCGATGAAACCGACGATGAGCATTCCCGCTTCCTGGAGGTGCTGGCCGCCGAGGCCATCAAACGCGGTTTTGAAAATCGCGTGTCGGCCGGCCACACCACCGCCATGCATTCCTACAACAATGCCTATGCATTTAAACTTCTGGGATTGCTGGCCCGGTCCGGGGTGAACATCATCGCCAATCCTTTTGATAACACCGTGCTGCAGGCGCGCTTCGACACCTATCCCAAACGGCGCGGCATTACCCGGGTCAAGGAACTACTGGCCGCCGGGGTAAATGTCAGCCTGGGCCACGATTCCATTATGGACCCCTGGTATCCGCTGGGCAAAGGCGATATGCTCGCAGCCGCCCAGCTGGCCATTCATGTTTGCCACATGTCGGGTTTCGACGAAATGCAGCAGATGTTTGACACCATCACCGTCAATTCGGCTAAAACCTTCGGCATCGCCGATTCTTACGGCATTGCGCCCGGCCGCCGGGCCGATTTCGTGATATTGGATGTGCACAGCGTGCTGGATGCGCTGCGTCTGTGCCCGGCTCGTTTGACGGTCGTCAAAGCCGGTCGGGTGGTTGCTGAAACCCAACCATCGCAGAGCCGGATACAGTATGACAAAGGGCAAAAGCCGATTGATTTCCAATATCATCGTTAGATGCGATATCCATATACATAACCCATATCAAAAGGATGGCAGCATGCAAAAAAACACCCGTTGTGTTCACAGTGGTACCGGTAAAGACCCCCTCACCAGAGGCCTGAATACACCCATATTTACGTCTTCTTCTTATGAATATCTGGATACAGACGAGAATGTCTATCCGCGCTACTTTAACATTCCCAATCAAAAAGCTGTGGTCGAAAAGCTGTGTGCCCTGGAAAATGCTGAAGACGGCTTGCTGTTCAGCTCGGGCATGGCGGCCATCAGCACCGCCATACTTGCTTTCCTTAGCAGCGGAGACCACGTTGTGCTGCAAAAAGATATTTATGGCGGCACGCATCATTTTGTGACCGCGGACTTTGAGCGCTTTGGCATCGAATTTACATTCGTTGACAACGAAGCCGCTGATATTGAAAGGGCCGTAAAGCCCAGCACCAAGATTATTTATATTGAAACCCCCTCCAACCCGCTGTTACTGATCACCGACATTGCGGCCACCGCTCAGATCGCCAAAGACAACAATGCACTGAGTATCATCGACAACACATTTGCGACCCCGATAAACCAGAACCCGCTCGATCTGGGTATCGACATCGTTACCCACAGCGGCACCAAGTATCTGGGCGGCCATAGCGATCTGTGCTGCGGGGCCGTCCTGACCCGCCGGGATCTGGCCGAAAATATTGCGGCCACCGCAGCCAACCTGGGGGGCAGTCTGAATGCCATGACCTGTTATCTGCTCGAAAGAAGCTTGAAAACCCTGGGCCTAAGGGCCGCAAAACACAACCGCAATGCCCAGATTATCGCCGAGCATTTGCAAAAAGATGCTCGCATCCAGAAGGTTTTTTATCCCGGCCTGGAAAGTCATCCGGGACATGCGCTGGCCAAAAAACAAATGCGCGGGTTCGGCGGTATGCTGGCATTTGAATTGGGTGGCCCGGCACCGGAGACATTTTTAAAAAACCTGAAGGTGGTCACACCGGCCCTGAGCCTCGGTGGGGTAGAAACCATTATCTGCTCACCGGCAACCACATCACATCAGAAAATATCAGCCACCGAGCGGGCCGAACTCGGCATTACCGACAACACGCTACGACTGTCGGTGGGCATCGAAGATCCGGATGATATCATCGCAGACATTGACAGGGCTTTACACGGATAACGACTGAAGCTGAAGCGGGCATGTCATTTTCCATTGGGCGATATGAATAATCAAGTGCCGGTGACCCAATATTTGGGATTTATCAGGCTGCATTGATAAGCAACCGCACTTGGTTGGCGAGCATCCCAAATATCGGATCACTGTGAACCTTGTGGGCAAATTATCCACATATCGCCCATCAGAAATTAACATGCCCGCTTTGCAGATCTGCATCATATGATTGCTAAGCAACGGCAAAAACTGACCGATAAAAAATTGCTATTTATTTATGAGATACGAAAGAACTCAACATATTTTTAAAAATAAAAGGAAGAACAATGAGAGTGCTGCGCAATGATCGGATACTGGCAGAAAGCGATCAGACAATTGTCATCGAAGGCAACCATTATTTTCCACCGGAATCCATCAAAAAGGAATACTTCCAAAAAAGTGACAAACACACCGTCTGCCCCTGGAAAGGCCAGGCCAGCTATTACCATATCGTCATCGATGATGAAATGTTACAGGATGCCGCCTGGTATTATCCGGCGCCCAAGGATAAGGCCCAACAGATCAAAAATTACGTGGCCTTTTATAAAAGCAGCGTAGAATTTCATAATGATTGAATTTTTGGAAAAATACTGTCATTAATACGTTCCTATTGCGGTAGACGCGCATTCTTCTCAAAGATTTAAGTTGAGCGATTGTCGAGGTTGCCGCAGCTACACGGAAGATGTCGTTCCGCTATAGTTGACTATGCGGGACGACATCTGACACAGTAGATGTGGTAAGATCGGCAATCCCGGAGGGTTTTAAGTTTAAAAAATATAAAACGAAAGAATTCCTATAAAAAAAAGTTGTTTTTAAACTTGAAACGATCAACTCAAAAAGGGGGTTATAATGGGAATTATATCATGGATTATTCTGGGACTGGTCGTGGGACTTATTGCCAAACTGCTGATGCCCGGCAAAGATCCTGGCGGCATTTTTATGACGATCATTTTGGGTATTGCGGGTGCTGTTGGCGGAGGTTTTATCAGCTCGGCGATTGGATTCGGCAGGGTCACCGGCTTTGATATTCGCAGCCTGATCATCGCCGTTGGCGGCGCTGTTCTCCTTCTAATTATCTATCGCAAATTCAAAAAATAATTTTGAATGAAAATTAATGCGAAACTGGGATTAAAATGAAGGAAAGCACGTTAGGGCATTATCGCCGTACAATAAAATATCTGCCAGATATAATGGATGATAATCATTTTATCGCATTAATTTTCACCCATTGGGCGAGCCGGTGGCTTTCATCTGCTACGTTATTCACGGCAAAGCATAGAGCACTATAGCTTGGCCATGAAGCGCCTTGCATATAAAAACCTCCAACTCGTTCAAAATCCAGATTTTGAATGAAAATTAATGGGATTTAAAGATTGTTCTAAAATATTTTTACATCAATGAAACCCGTTCAAAAACTCGTCATCTTAATCCTCATTTTACTTTTGGGTGCATCGCCTGTATTGGCGGGCGCTAAAAATCCGGACACTTTTATTTTAGCCACCTACGGCACCCTGCGCACCCTGGACCCCGCCGCCTGTTACGATACCACCGGTGCGCAGCGGATCTTGAATATCTACGAAACGCTCATCTTTTTTGATGCATCCAAAACTGATGCATTCGTTCCTGTTTTGGCCACCCGGGTTCCGACCCTGGAAAACGGCGGCATCTCGGCAGACGGGACGACCTATACGTTTACCATCCGCAAGGGTGTTGAATTTCATAACGGCGCAGATTTAACCCCCGAGGATGTCGCTTACTCGTTTAAGCGCAACATGATTGCCGACCCGGACGGCGGCCCCATGTGGATGCTGCTGGAGGCCGTCACCGGTAAAAACTCAACCCGTGATGAAAACGGAAAGATCCGGCCGGGTATTTTTAAAATGATCGATGATGCCGTCAGCGCCAGGGGTGACCGTGTGATTATCCGTCTGCCGCGACCCTATCCGCCGTTGATGGGTATTTTGGCCAATTCGTGCGCCGTCGTTTTGAATCGGGAATGGGCAATTGCCAATGGCGCCTGGGATGGCCACATCGAAAATGCGGCAACCTATAACAACCCGGCACCGGGCCATGAGCCTCTGCTAAAGATTGCCAACGGAACCGGTGCATTTCGTTTCAAGTCCTGGGAGCCCTCCAAGCAATTTGTATTTGAGCGTTTTGACGGATACTGGAGCACCAGACCCACGCTCAAAAGAGCCATTGTCAAATATGTAAAAGAGTGGAGCACCCGCAAACTCATGCTGCAAAACGGCGATGCCGATCGAGTGACGGTGGACATTCCCTATGTGCCGGAAGTAAAAGCCATGCCGGGCTTAAAAATTTTTAAAGTGCCGCAGCTGTCGGTTTCCTTCGCGCTGTTCTGCCAGAAAATCGACCCGATTGGCAATCCCAATATCGGCAGCGGCCGCCTCGACGGCAACGGCATTCCACCGGACTTCTTCTCCGATATCGATGTCCGCAAAGCGTTTTTGCATGCCATGGATCGCGACACCTATCGCCAGGATGTTTTTAACGGTCTGGTCATCATGCCGACCAGCCCCAACATTGAGGGATTGCCGTATCACAAAACCGTGCCGCACTATGCCTTTGATCTAAACAGAGCCAGGGCGCACCTGCAAAAAGCCTGGGGCGGCCGGGTGTGGGAGCGGGGCTTCAAAATGGTGATCACCTATAATTCCGGCAACGCCATGCGAGAGGCAGCGGCGATGATGATTGCGGAAAACATCATGTCACTGAACCCCAAATTCAGTATCGAGATCCGCAATGTTGAATGGAAGGATTATCTGGTTCAATACCGCAATTTTCGCTATCCGATCTTTATTACCGGCTGGGCCGCCGATTACGCCGATCCCCATAACTTTCTTTACACCTTCATGCACTCCGGGGGCGTTTACGCCCGGTTCATGGCCTATCAAAATGACAGCGTCGACCGGCTGTGCGAGACCGGCATAGCCACTGTTGAGCCGGCAAAGCGTGAAGAAATTTACGCCCGGCTGCAGAGCTTGTGGTATGAGGAGGCCATCGGCATCCCGCTCTATCAGCAGATCAATATCCGCGCCTATCGGAATTGGATAGACGGCTATGTGCCCAATGCCATGCTCACCGATGCCTGGGAAGATCTCAAGCGCATAAAAAAAATTAAATAAACAGAGGCAGATCAAGCCGCCCGCCTATGGAAGGGCAGTCTCACTTTT
>CAZJHF010000003.1:21088-30795 GCA_964545505.1 uncultured Desulfobacterales bacterium
TTTTTTGGGTTCAGCATGAGCAAAAATGACATATGCTGCACATACTTACCTTGAGCCGGGTGTCTATTTGGACATTAATCCCTTAAGTGTCTGTTAATTTGACACTGTTGGCGCCAGCGTGGGATTGTCTCGTTGTGTGTTTTCTATGAGACCTGAATCGCCTAAGCCGGTTTTGGAGTTCAGCACCAGGTTTTTGTGCGAAATTTCTTGCGCGACGCTGGCAAAGGTTCCGGTCTGGAAGCCGCCCGCTTTCCAGGCGCTGACCCAATAATCAACGATTTCATTGAGCGCGACATTGTAAAGCTGATCGGTTATTTCGCGTTTCTCAACTTTTCGGCATGGTTTCCGATAGTTTTCAATCAGTCCGTTGATATGGGATTTGAAATCGACCGGATTCACTGGATGATAACCATCGTATTTTACCAGATCCGGAATCAGATGAGCCGGTGTTTTGTAATCATCCGGCGAAATCGTTTCGGCTAAAAAACAGGCCAGCACACCAAAATTGTGAGCTGTATTGAACTCATCATGACGACCTTCTTTCAAATCAGTAATCAAAGATTCGTATATGATTTCAGTATCATAAGGCGCTATCAAATATATCTTTTTAGGGTGTCTTTCTTTAAAATGCATACCGGCTACAACAACCACCAAATTATGGCGCAGGTAATTTCTGAGCTCGGTAGGGCAGAATTCAATGGCATCATAGACCAGCTGATCGCGCGTCAATGATTTGAAAGCAAATGAATTGCCCGGAAAGGCAATGAGGACGACCAGAACCAAAAAAAGAAAAATCTTCAATAAATTCTTATACATAATCGAATGCTCCTTTGTTAAAAGCGTTTGTGGCATTTTGAATGTAAACTGCTGATAATGTTATTCTATTTAATCGGCCAAAAACATGAAAACTTTAAAGATAGTCCCATATTTATTTTTAGGCTTTTCATCGGCCGTCAGCTGTGTTACAAAGTGGTAACCAAACGAGCTACTTGATCGGGGCGCAGTCGCCCAATACAGGTCTTGATCGACAAGCACCATTGGCCATACGAAGCAGCTTAATACCATCCGCTTGGAAGGGACGATCCTGCGTGCAAAAACCACAGACACCGGCTGAGACCACACGTCGCATTTTAGCCGCGGTATTCATTTCCGCCCTGGCTGTGATTGCCCTGAATGCCTGCACTGTCAAAGCGCGAACCATCGAACCGGGAACGATTCCCAAAATAGACGTCCTGGCTCCCGGTGAAGCCGAATACGGAAAAATGTTGTTTGATGATTTGTGTGATGATTACCCGCTGGAACCCGACCCGGCGCGTATGGAGGGGCTGGTCACCATTTTTGATAATCTGGTAGAAGCCGCCGAGGCCGACCACCTGCCCTGGCATCTGTATCTGTTTGACAATCCGGATATCATCGATATCCGCGCGGTTCATGGAAACTATGTATTCGTATGGTCGGGTTTTCTGGAAGCCGCTCAAAACGACGACGAAATTGCCGCCTTGATGGCCTGTGAAATTGCCCATGTGCTGGCACGGCATACCTATCCGGTAGAATTTACTCTGTGGACAGATATTTTCTTTGATGTGGCCGAAATAACCACCAGCCTTGCCATCATGACCGCCACTCATGGTATGGTTGCGATCAGTGGACAGGGGTGGATGAAGTGGGCTTATGTTGAGCTGGCGGATCTGGATGCCCTGGATCGTGAATACAGCACTCTGGAAGAACGTGAGGCGGTAATGATAGCGACGCTGCTTATGGAGCGCGCCAACTATTCACCCGAGGCGATGCGCACCTTCTGGCAGCGCGTGGAGCAGGATGAAGATTTAAACAAAAATGCAAAACGGCTCAGGCGCGATCTTTCAGCCCAGGAGCGCACCCAAATTTTAGAAGAGGTGTTGCCGCAAGCGCCAACCGAGACTGAAGTGAACCTTTCAAATGACATGCAGACAAGTCAACGCGACTTCAATGCCGTCAACCAGAGTATTCAGTAAAACCCCGCCGAAGGCGTAATAGTTCAATTAGATTAGCCTGCCTGATAACTATTAAAAGTAAACCTGGAATCAACATTCAACGTTTTGGCTCCGCAAATCGCTAGTGTTGTGTCCCGGAAATAGTTTATAAAATGAGCGCCAGGCATGTCAATTTCTGAAAAGCGCTATAAATTCCAAAGTGCCTGTGCCCCGATATTTGGGATTCAACCCACGCCACGGGCTGAGTCAAATGCTTCGGTGACCATCATCCCAAATATCAGAGCACTATGTAGCCCGTAGGTCCATAATCGGTATATCGCTTTTTAGAAAAAAACATGCCTGGCGGGCAATATTAGTACGGGCAACTTGTGAGCGAGCACCAATTTTTGATCTGAGCAATATTGTAAATTATTTCCGGGACACGACACTAGTTTACCCCAAAAATGCCCATAACCTCTGCTAAGATATTGGATTTGTTCTGCTCTTCACAGTTTGATGCCACCGTTTCGGTTTCGTGATCAAATTTCACCTGGCAGTCATATTTTTTTGCGATGCTGTTGATGATTTTAGATATGATTTCAATGTTGTAATTGATCTGTATAATTCGTAATGCTTCCATTTTTTCCACCCCACAAAATTGCCGGTTGGTCGTTTATGGTGTCAACTTCCGGTAGTCACAATAGCTGCGCTGAATTGTCTTGAAATCCTCAATGAAATTCTAAATCAAAACCTGTGTCAAATTGGACTCGGTTAAAGATGGATCACTTTTTCTGGAGTGCTAAAATTTTAAAGTGTTGAATTTATTTAAATAAAAAATGGAAAAGCGCAGAATGAAGCCGCAAATATAATCTGAAATCTGGATGCAGCTTGCCGTCTCAGGGTGAAATGCCACACTCCAAAAAGCCGGGTCGGCAAATGACCCACCGTTTTGTGCTGCCGACCAAAGTCATGCTTTTATATGGTAGGAGGGATAACGGAAGGGCCGATACAGGAAGCCGGTGATGATGGCGGCTTTGCCGCCATCATCACCGGGCGGTATGTGGATGGCGGGCTAGCTGTCTTTCTTTTTAGTGCGGGATTTTAAATTTTCTTTTTCTATTTCCAGTTCTGCTTCTCGTTTCTGCTTTTCGGTTTCTATTTCAGATTCATATTGTTCTTTATGCTTTTTTTGCTTTTTATCGGCTTTTTGTTTTACGCCAGCCGCTTCATCTTGATCGCTTGCGTTCATCTTGGCTTTATGTCTTTTTTCTATTTTATCTTCGGTTAAGCCGGGAGGTTTTTCTTCTCCCTTCCAGCCGGTTTTCTCTCCCTGTTCCCAGCCGGGTGGAGTGCTTTTGCTTTTGTTTTTACCTTTGCCACCGGCCAGAGCCAGCGAGCTGATCAGAAAAACAGATGATAGCATGATAATGAAAAATTTTATGAATTTTGGATTCATCATTAACCTCCATATTTCTACATTTAAAGATATATAGATAGCATTCCCACTGGACCGCATCCGCATGCCCTTAAGTATACGACGCTGGAAGATAAGCCTTTTTGAAACGTTTGCAATAAAAAATTTTTTGCAGGTTCTTTTAAGTGGAATCACTTGCCGATTGAAATGGTGTTCCTAACTTAAGACAGCAACCCATCACCATTTTGAAACGCAATTCCGGACCGAACACAAAGGAGGTGTGACATGCGCTACAAACTTTTGGGGAAAAGCGGTTTAAGGGTTTCTGAGCTCTGTCTGGGAACCATGACCTTTGGGGATGATTGGGGCTGGGGGTCGTCAAAAGACGAAAGCCGGGCGCTGTATGATGCGTTTGTGGAATCCGGCGGCAACTTCATTGACACCGCGGATCTCTACACCAACGGCACCAGCGAAAGTTTTTTAGGCGAATTTATGGCATCCGACCGTGAGCGAATCGTTTTGGCCACCAAATATACCAACACTGCTCCCGGCAATGATCCCAATGCCGCAGGCAATCAGCGCAAAAATATGATGCAGTCGCTGGAAGCCAGCCTGAAGCGACTCAAAACAGACTATATCGATATTTACTGGTTGCATGTATGGGACTTTATGACACCAATAGAGGAGGTCATGCGCGCTTTTGACGATCTTGTCAGTCAGGGAAAGGTTTTATATATCGGTATATCGGATACACCGGCCTGGATTGTCGCACGGGCCAATATGCTGGCCGAATTACGCGGTTGGACTCCGTTTGTCGGTCTTCAAGTTGAATACAGCCTGATTGAGCGCACCTCAGAGCGGGAACTGTTGCCAATGGCCCGCGAACTGGATCTGGGTGTAAAGGCATGGTCGCCGCTAGCCGGCGGGCTGCTGACCGGCAAATATGCGTCAGACGCACATTCGGAGGGTGAAGAAAAGCGGCTGGAACATCCCATGATGGCACCGCTGGTTGACATCAATGCGCGCAAACGCACTATAGCTGAAGCAGTGGTGGAGATAGCCGCTGCGATCGGAAAGACAGCGGCCCAGGTGGCCCTGAACTGGCTGCGTCAGCAACCCGGCGTGGTGATCCCGATTATCGGCGCCCGCCGTTTGTCTCAGCTCAAGGACAATTTGGCCAGCCTTGAGTTTACCCTTGAAGAAGAGCACCTGCGGCGACTAGCAGATGTCAGCCGGTTTGAACTGGGCTTTCCCCATGATTTCTTTACAAATGAATTGGTGCAAAATTTTGCTTTTGGCGGTATGCGGGACTTAATTGAAAATCATCGTCAACACTAAGCAATCTACTTGGCCTTGCGCTTTAAGGCCACCACACAGCCCTCGAGCTTTTGAATTTTTTCTTCAAGACTGGATGCCACATACCGCTCGGCAACATCGTCGGGCATAGACAGCCACACCGGAGCGGTGCCGGCGGCCTCGGTGATGGTATCAATATTGGGTGATCGTTCACCATAAACCCGGATCAAATGCGCCTTGGTCTGATCATTCCAGGCCGAATATTCTTTTGATGGGATCGGTCGTTTCAGCAACATTTGTTTTGCTGCTTCAATCTGGCGGGCCAGCAAACTAATGCCGAACGACGCATTTTCGTGATTTTTGGCTTCAGGCATGGTTTATCCCTCCAGCTGGCTGAATCGTTTTAGCGGATTTAAAGCAGGCGGAATTAAAAAAATACCATCAAACT
The DNA here is from genome assembly GCA_964545505.1 of uncultured Desulfobacterales bacterium. Classification (GTDB taxonomy): domain Bacteria; phylum Desulfobacterota; class Desulfobacteria; order Desulfobacterales; family JAHEIW01; genus JAHEIW01. Next base: position 26,199 of record CAZJHF010000003.1, read on the forward strand.
GATAACCTAAGCACTGGGAAACGATTTTCCAGATGGTAATTTTACCATCGCGTTTTTAAAGCGTAAATCGGAAAATATGTGACCGTTTAACAGCCAGTGATAGCATCTATCCTAAAAGTGGTAAATCAAAAAGCAGGATTGCCGGTTGTCGGCACAGGTTTTAACCCGAAAGATTTAAGTGCATATGTGAGGCAAAATTAATTGGTGCTTATGATCCACCTGTCATTTTCCGTGCCGTTTTCTGAATGCTGCCAGCCGTAAACCGAGCGCAAAAAATGCTTGCATTCATCACAAAAACCAAAACCGCGGCCGTCAACAATGGCCCGCACATAGCCCCGATAGCCAAACTTATTAAACTCGCCCCTGCTCATGGGGCACAACGACCCGTCAGCGGCCGGCTTAAAGGAGGCATGGTCGGTTAAACCAAAATTATGACCGACTTCATGGAGGGCCACCTTGGTTGTGCGGTCAACATAAAGATCAATTTCGGCTTCAGAAACCATATTATTGGGAGCCAATTTTTTAGTGGAAACAACTGCGACATCATTACTGGGATTTTTTCCGCCGAGAATCGAGTTATAAAATTCATCTCCATCATCTATTTTTAAATCCGCATCGGTAATCCCGAGTGTATTTCCGACGTATTCATCACCCAGAATAAGTGTCAGCAGCTGCGCATCGATGCTGTCGATGATGGGTGATTCATAATGTGCCAAATCGATCTCATTAATGATGCCATGAAATGACGCCAGTAAGCCACTGCCAATTTCTTTAAGACTACTGTAGGTAATGTCACTGCCAATGCGAACCAAATTTAATTTGTAATTATTTTTTAACATTTTTATCTCTTAAACTTCTTTTGCCTGCTGCCGGTAGGTATATTAAAAATGTGGTCCCGTGCTCCTTTTTGGACGTCACATTTATGTAACCATCATGGCTCTTTACGATCCCGTATACCGATGCCAGTCCAAGGCCGGTTCCCTTGCCAGTTTTTTTGGTGGTGAAAAACGGATCGAAAATCCGATGCTGGATCTTTTTGTCTATGCCCATGCCGTTGTCCGAAACCGTTATCCTGAGGTATTTACCCGGTCTGGGCTCAAAAAAATGGCTTTTAATATCCCGATGGGTCACGTTTTTAGTTTTGAGATAGATTTCGCCCCCATCTGGCATTGCGTCCGCCGAGTTGATATATAAGTTCAACAGCATTTGTTCCATCTGACCCTGATCTGCCTCAATGGCATGCGGCCTCTGGGTGAAATCGCACTGGATAATGATTTCCTTTTTCATTTTTTGAAAGGTCTGAGAGGTATTTTCAATAATATCGTTAATGGCAATGGCTCTTGAGCGATATCTACCTTTGCGCGCATAACCCATCAGTTGCTTGGTGAGTTCCGAGCCTTCTTGAACGGCATTTTCGATTTTTTTAAAAGCTTCATAGTGCGGATGTTTTGAATCGAGATCCATCAACTGTAGCGATGCATATCCCTGAATACCCATCAAAAGATTATTAAATGCATGCGCAATCCCGCCTGCCAGGGTACCAATCGCTTCCAGCCTGGCAGTAAATTGAAGTTGAGCGTCCAGCTTCCTTTTCTGAGTTATGTTGCGAACAAAATTCAATGTGGCCGGCTGCCCTTGCCAGTTAATACGCACTGCTGTATGTTCGACCCATATTTCTTTGCCTTTTTTGGTGATGATCCTGAAGGAATACGTACCGGGTATTTTTTCACCTTTTAGTTTTTTTCGGTGCCGGGTGATTACCTGCTCCCGGTCTTTTGGATGGACCAGTTTTGCGATGGCGGTGGTTGACAACTCTTTATCCGAATAGCCCAAAACCGTCCTTGCCCTGCGATTTGCAAATTGAATCAAATCGTTTTGGATAATAAAAATCGCATCCCGGGCTTTATCAAATATGAGCTTATACTGCAGTCCGAGATCGCGTAGATCCGATTCAGATTGGATCCGTTGTTGCAACTCTTTTTCAAGCGCTTCGATCCGGGCCATTAAGGCTTCATATGCTGGTTTTTTAGCCATAAAAACCGTATTCATCATTATCGTGGCACCCTTGAACGCATTTCATTTCAGAGCCAGGCGAACTCGTATCAGCTGTATGTGCCAGATTTAGCTCTTATATATTATGATATCGGTCATTTAGTAGAAAAAGATAAGTTATAAAAATGCAAAAATAAAAATTCGCAGGATTTGAACAGGCAAAATGTATACCAGACACCTATAATATTATTATTTATATATATATCGAGTATTTAAAAAATAGCCTGTCTTTTAGAGGATACGGTGGAAGACAAAAATCGTCAGCAGATCTGTCAATATTCGGTCGCTACGGTTTCAAAAAGGGGGTATGGCCGAAAAAGTCGATACCCTGGATCTTTATGGCCTCAGGCGGGCATGAATCTTTCTTATGGCAGGCACGGCCAATCCAGCATCATCCGCAAGTTTGACCGCACGTTCTAAGCGTTTTTCAGCCGAGCGCCCAACGCAATTATGATTCAGATCCGCACGGATGGCTTTTTCCAAATCTGCAACCAGGCGCTCACGGGGCAGTTCCAATTTTACCATCCACTCCTGCAGTTCGATGATCTCCAGGGCAACGCTGCGGGCCAGCGCATTGTTTTTAAGCCACAGATCGGCAACTGTCCCGCCGGTTATTAGGCCGGCAATATTCAGGGTTAAAATAAATAGATTTTTCAAGACCAACTGCAACAGCAACTCTTGCTCATCAGCCAATACCCGGCTGGGAATGTCGAGGCTTGTCAGGCATTCTACGATAATATCCGCTTGCGGGCCGTAAACGGGTGAAGGTATCAGCACCTTGACGTCCTGGCCTTTTTTCTTTTCAAACCAGACCGAAATAACCGTGGGGGTGCTGATGCGATACTGTTTCCAGTCGCCCGGAAGCAACTCGTTTTGCAATAGACCCAGGCGGTCGTGCCAGCGTTCAGGCATACCGGCTAAAACAGTATGCAAATCATTTTCAGCCACAGCCACCAGAACCAATACCGGATCGGGGATCGGGGCGACAGCATCTGCCAGGCACATCGACCGGGTTACCGGATAAACCGGATAAGCGCAGCGCAGAAAACCTCTGGCGAAAACGCCACCCATTTCTCCAATTCCAATAATGGCAACAGTTTGATTCATGCCCCGGTTCCTTACCTGAATTTTGTTCAACAAAAGGGACGCTGGTGACATCTTAATTGTCACGAGCGCCCTCTGTTAACCATCAATCCGGATCATTTCCAGCGTTATTGACTCCGCTTACTCTAATTCTTTAACCAGGGTGATGCCTTTGGCCTTCATTTCTTCCAGGGCTCCGGCGGTTGTATCGGGTGCCACACCTTTGGAAAGGCCCTCGACCACCGTCACTTTATATCCAGCGTCGACGGCATCAATGGCGGTTGCTTTGACGCAGTAGTCGGTGGCAATTCCATAGACAATCAGCTCCTGAATACCGTTTTTCTTCAGGGTCTGATCCATCTCCGTTTGGGAGCCGCCATCATCCTGGAAACCGGAATAACTATCATAGCGCCTGTCTTTTCCCTTTTGAACGATTGCGAAAAACAGATTATTGTCGAGCAAAATCTCTGCATTTGGTGTGTTCTGGACACAATGGGGTGGCCACAGAACCTGGGTGCGCCCCTCGAGCTGGATGACCTCAAAGGGCTTTTTGCCGGCATGATTGATATAAAAGGATACATGCTCGGCCGGGTGCCAATCCTGGGTGGCAAAAATCGGATGCCCATTTTCTTTGAGCATCAGCGTCGTCTTTTCCACTTTTTCAACAAAAGCCTGATCCGAGCCAGCGACGGCAAGCGAACCATTCTTATAGGTAGTGAAATCACCCTGTATATCGACGACAATGACGCCAATTTTTGCGCCCGCACTTGCGGTGTTTGCAAAAGTTGCCATATAGAAACCTCAAACAAATATCGCCTGGGTAAAAATCAAAAATGCCGTGATAACCCGCCTCTTTGCTTAGATGAAGATGTCAATTTCCAATGAAAGAACACATCGATGAAAAAACCCCGTTCCCGGTATTTGAAACGAGGTTTTGATTTGCCTTGCGCATCAATGATCCTCCTTTGACCATTTCGGAAGGAGGTTTATGAACATACAACCTGTCGTTGACCCATACCAGCAATCCGGTTTGAGAGTCAAGAGCTGCCAAAGGTTTCGGCCACCAGCTTCTCAACTTCATGCTTGCGGTGGCAGGCAACCCGATGGCCGGTTTCGACAACATCAAGCAGCGGTTCTTCTGCGCGGCAACGTTCCACAGCAAACGGGCAGCGGGTATGAAATCGGCAACCTGACGGCGGGTCGGCAGGATTGGGCACATCGCCGCTCAGCACAATGCGCTGCGGTTTGTGCGCGACATCCGGAATCGGGATCGCTGACAGCAGGGCGTGCGTATAGGGATGCAATGGTCTCGAAAAAATGCCGTCTGTATCGGCCAGTTCAACGATTTTGCCCAGATACATGACCGCCACCCGGTCACTGATGTATTTGACCACAAGGAGATGATGGGTGACAAACATATAAGTCAATCGCAGTGTTTGCTGCAGTGATTTTAGCAGATTGA
>CAZJHF010000004.1:0-29823 GCA_964545505.1 uncultured Desulfobacterales bacterium
CGAATTCCCGGAATTAAATCTGCTAAAACGCGGCAAGGTTCGAGATGTTTATGATCTGGACACGTATCTGTTGATGATTGCAACCGACCGTATATCTGCATTCGATGTCGTCATGCCGGATCCGGTTCCGGATAAAGGCACCATTTTAACCCAGATTTCATTGTTCTGGTTTGATGTCATGCAGCCGCTTGTTCAAAATCATGTTATTGCCAGCGATGTCGAGCAGTATCCATCCGTTTGCGGGCCGTATGCAGATGTTTTGCGGGGCCGCAGTATGCTGGTTAAAAAAGCCCAGCCGCTGCCGATTGAATGCATTGTTCGTGGCTATATTTCAGGCTCGGGATGGAAAGAGTATTGTGAGACAGGAGCCGTTTGCGGGATATCATTACCACAGGGATTGAAAGAATCTGAGCAATTGCCCGAGCCCATTTTCACACCATCCACCAAAGCGGATCTTGGTGAACATGATATCAATATCGACTTTGACGAAGCGGCACGTCTGATCGGCCGGGACCCGGCTGAAAAAATCAGGGACCTTAGTTTGGCAGTTTACAAAAAGGGCGCCGATCTGGCCGATGAACGCGACATCATCATTGCAGACACTAAATTTGAATTTGGTCAAATTGATGATGATATTATTCTGATTGACGAAATTTTAACACCGGATTCTTCGCGGTTTTGGCCGAAGGAGAGCTATCGCCCGGGGGGGGCTCAAAAAAGCTATGATAAACAATTTGTTCGTGATTATTTAAATACATTGGATTGGGACAAAAAAGCACCCGGACCCGCCCTGCCCGAAACTGTCGTTTCAAAAACGCGTCAAAAATATCTGGATGCGCTAACCCAGCTGACCGGCAACAGTTATGGGCTCTAAACCAGCTAATGGTCGCAAAAAAAGCAAATCTATTGTGCCAGTTTCCGTAGCCCGTACGGATACGGTTTCACTGGCGGATATTGATACCCAGGATAGTACTTTTCGTATAACAACCCGCAGCCAGCTGGAAGATCTGCTGGACACGCTTCCGTCTTTTGGATTGCTGCATGAACCCGTATTGATCGAAAACACATCCGGTTACAGTGTTGTGTGCGGCTTTCGCCGGATAGCCGCCTGCCGCCAGCTTCGGTGGAAATCGCTAAGCGCCAGAATCTTAACCGACGCCCAGGATCGTTTTCAAATAGCCCGGCTGGCCATTGCCGACAACATTCTACAACGGCCGCTGAATTTGATCGAGACTTCCCGGGCTTTGAATCTGCTGATGGATACCAGCCAGGACCATCAACAGTTAAAAGAGGCGGCGCTGGTGCTGGGGTTGCCGGTCAATCCTGCTGTGGTTAAAAAACTTGAGCAGATCTGTCGACTTGAGATTCGCATTCAAGAAGGCATTCTTTCCGACACCATCAATTTGTCGATGGCCCTGGAACTTGGCAAAATGGATGCGCAGGATGCTGAAATGCTCGTAACGCTTTTCAACCGGCTTAAACTGGGGTTAAACAAGCAAAGGGAATTGCTCCTGTTCGTGACCGAGATTGCCAAACGCGAAGATATTTCCATCCGGCAATTAATTGCCGAACCACCGCTACAGGATATTCTGAAGAACACGGATTTGGATCGTGCGACGCGACGCCAGCAAATAAGATCTATGTTGCGACAAAGAAGATATCCAGCCATCACCGAAGCCGAAGCGAATTATCAAAAGCAGGTCCGACAGCTCAAACTCGGCAAGCATATCCAGTTGCTTGCGCCCAGGGATTTTGAAGGCACCACTTATGCCCTGACACTGCATTTTAAAAATGAACAGGACCTCGGTGATCTGAGTGCAAAGATTAATAAACTGCTCGAACATCCTGCCCTGGGAAAGATATTGAAGCACTAAACAGCATGCGAATATCAAAACTCTTTATCGACCGGCAGGTCGCCGATCACCCTTTGACCCAATCCATCCAAGCGCGTTTGGATGTGCCTACGATTATTGTTCAAGATGCACGACAGGTGCACGAGATGGTCGCATCGACAGCGGATCCTGTCCAAAGCGGGAAAGAAATTTTGTATTTATCCCGCAATCAGGGCGCATTTTTTAGACGCTGTCCGGGAACACGCAACTATACATGCTGTGATTATCGCATACTGCACATCGGCACCTTTTGCTATATGGATTGTGCCTATTGTATCCTGCAGACCTATTTTCATCCGCCTGTCTTAGAGTATTTCGTTAATCATGAAGATCTTATTGCCGAACTCAACACCGTATTGGCGCAGAAAAGCATATTTCGAATCGGAACTGGTGAGTTTACCGACAGTATGATCTGGACGTTGTGGACCGATGTCGTAAGGTTACTGGTCGACCGCTTTGCCGCTCAGCAGCACGCTGTCCTCGAGCTCAAAACCAAAACGACGGCCGTCGATCAACTGCAGGATCTAAATCACAATCGTAAGACTATTGCGGCCTGGTCATTAAACACCTCCAGGATTATCCGTACCGAAGAGCGCGGCACCGCCGGCCTTGCCGCCAGAATAGACGCGGCTGCCCGATGTGAGAAATGGGGCTATCCGCTGGCCTTTCACTTTGACCCGCTCATTATTTACGATGGCTGTGAGCAGGAGTACTTCCAAGTTATCGAAAATCTTTTTTCACGTCTGTCGGCCCAAAATATGGTCTGGATCAGCCTGGGGACTCTGCGATTCCCGCCAGCAATAAAACCATTAATTCAGAAACGCTTTCCGGATTCAAAAATTGTGTATGCTGAAATCATCAGAGGTCGTGATGGAAAAATGCGGTACTTTAAACCGCTGCGCATTGATCTGTATCGCAAAATCATCGAATGCATCCGGAATCATGCGCCGGATATCGTCGTTTATCTGTGTATGGAAGATGATGAGGTCTGGCAAAAAACACTGGGTTTTAAGCCCGATGATGTCGGCGGCCTTGCGCATATGCTGGACATGAGTGCAGCCCGGCTGTGCAATCTTAAACTCGGCGGATAAGTGGCTGAGCCAGGTTACAGTGTTCAGGTGTCAGTCCTTTTGATCGACCCTGACACCTGACACCTGAAACCATTTATATTAACCGGAAGTCAGCGGCCAGTGATGAATAAAATGAAGACCTATAAACGACTGACATTAATTTGCCTGCTGGTTGTGCTGATGGGTACCGCCTGTTCAGCCGATACCGATTATCGGGTGAAATGGGTTGCAGACGGCGACACAATTGTGCTGACTGAAGGGTCGAAGGTGCGCTACATCGGCATTAATGCGCCTGAACTGCCGCGTAAAGACCATGTTGGCGAACCTTACGCTGCTGAGGCCAAGCGGTTCAATGCCCGGTTGGTCAACCAAAAAAGTGTACGCCTCGAATTCGACATCGAACCCAACGACCGCTTTGAAAGACGCCTGGCCTATGTTTTTTTAAAAGACGGCACCTTCGTTAACGCTGAAATGCTCTCAAATGGCTACGCTTATTTGCTGTATGTGCGGCCAAATGTGAAGTATCAGGCCAAGTTGCTTGCTACGCAGCAGGCGGCGATGTCGGCCAAAAAGGGCATCTGGTCCAAATGGCGCGAGCCGAGTGCAACCTATATCGGCAACAAAAGATCACGCCGCTTCCATCTGGCCACTTGCTCATCGGGCAAACGCATCAAGCCCAAAAACCGTATCATCTTTAAGAGAAAATGGGATGCATACTGGGAAGGCTACGCACCGGCAAAACCGTGCATGCCGGTGTTTACAATACCGCAGGATTAATATCGCTAAAATAATGGAATACTGGGATGATGGCATCTGAGTCGATCAATAATACAATTCTGTTACCCAATATTCCAGAATTCCAACATTCCAATCTTCCATACTAAACAGCTAACCCAAAGCAATGTTTGCTTCAAATCTGCTGAAAGTCCCTAAAGTTTTGATTACATTTGACTATTCTTGGTTCCGCTTGGTTTCTTCGATAATTTTATCGGCGCTCTGAGCCGGGACCTCATCATAGTGAGAAAATTCCATCGTAAACATTCCCCGTCCCCCGGTCATCGAACGCAAATCTGAAGCATAACTTAAGAACTCCGCCATGGGCACCTGGGCATTAATCACCTGATTTTTACCGGCATTGTCCATACCCAGGACTTTGCCGCGGCGGCCATTGAGGTCGCCCATGATATCGCCCATAAAGTCTTCCGGTGTGATCACCTGCACTTTCATGATGGGCTCAAGCAGGGTCGGCGTGGCACTCTCGATGGCCTTTTTAAATGCCAGTGAACCGGCAATCTTAAATGCCATTTCGGACGAATCCACCTGGTGATAGGAACCATCATCCAGGGTTACTTTGAAGTCTACCGTCGGGAAACCGGCCAGCACACCTTTTTGAGCGGACTCAACGATGCCCTTTTCCACAGCCGGTATATACGTTTTGGGGATCACGCCGCCGACAATAGCATCCACAAATTCGAAACCTCTGCCGCGGGGCAGGGGTTCTATTTGAATCCAGCAGTCACCGTACTGGCCATGACCGCCGGTTTGCTTTTTATGCTTGCCCTGCACCCTGGCTTTGCCTTTTATGGTTTCACGGTAGGGAACTTTGGGTGTATTCAGCTGCGCTTCAACGTTAAACTTTCGCTTAAGTTTGTCCAGCGTCGTTTCAATATGGATCTGTCCCAACCCCGAGAGCAGGATTTCTTTTGTTTCGGAAATGCGATCCAGTTTGAGAGAAGGATCTTCTTCCAGAAGCTTGGTTAAGGAAATAAAAATCTTATCTTCATCCCCTTTGGATTTTGCGCTCATGGCAAAAGAGATCAGGCTGGGAAGCGGCTCTGCGCAGGCATATTGAACTTTTCCACTGCTATCGCATAATGTATCGCCGGTGGCGGTTTCCTTTAATTTGGCTACGGCAACAATGGCTCCCGGACCGGCCCCGGTTGCTGCTTTTTGTTCCTTGCCGGCAATGGAAAGGAGTTGCGTAAAGCGTTCTTTTGTGTCCTTATTCGGGTTGTAAAAGGTACCATCGCTTCCCAGTTTACCGGAGACAACCCGGAATATGGTCAACCGACCCGCATAGGGATCCGCCAGCGTTTTGATCACATATCCCGAAAAGGGCTCATTTTCATCCGGTGCCTTTTCGATTTCGGTGCCGCTGTCCGGATCAACAGCTTTTATTGATCCGCGATCGATTGGAGAGGGCATGCTTGTAACGATAAAATCCATTAACAGATCGATGCCGATATTTTTGGTCGCTGATCCGCAGATTACCGGCACGAAAGTGTGTGACAGCGTTCCGTTGCGCAAAGCGGCGTTTAATTCTTCATCCGATAGTGCTTCACCTTCAAGATATTTTTCAATTAAACTATCGTCAGCCTCGGCAATATTTTCAACCAGGGCCTCTCTTTCACTTTCCACCAAATCCTGCATGTCAGCAGGTATGTCTTCCTTTTTGGCCTTGCCGTCGGCAGCATAAATAAATGCCTGATTGCGAATCAGGTCGACAACACCTTTAAACTCAGATTCCGAACCGATGGGCAATTGCAAGATGATGGGTTTAGGTTCGAAGCTGACTTTGGCATCTTCAAATGTGCGGTTGAAATCAGCCCGCTCGCGGTCCAAGCGGTTGATGAAAATGACGCAGGGCAAATCAAATTCTTTGGCAAATTCCCATGCCAGCTCTGTTTGGACCTTGACCCCATCAACAGCGTCCACAACGACCACGATACCATCGGCAGCCTGCATGCAGCTTTTGGTATCTGAGAAAAAATTTTGATCACCCGGGGTATCAATCAGGTTGATGGTATGATTTTTCCAGCTGAATTGGTGAAAACCACTGCTGATACTCGACTGGCGTTTAAGCTCTTCGGGCTCAAAATCCAAGGTTGAATTACCGTCATCAACGCTGCCCAACCGATTAACAACACCGGAATCATACAACAACGCTTCTGCGAGCGATGTTTTGCCGGCGCCCCCATGACCTATCAGTGCGATGTTTCTGATACGCTCCGCCTTTTCACTCATTATGGTACCTCTTTGTGTTGGTTTGTGACGAATAAATTTTTAAACGTGATTCAGTATCTTTTATCTTCGAAAAAATCAAGTCCAAAATAATCTGCAGTTCAATCTGAAATCAGATCGCGCTCGACAAAACCGTCGGCCGGCGACGATTACCCATCGCCGGGTTTATCAGAAAAATTTGATTCAGATAGATTGCTTTCCGGCCGCAGGAGCATAAAAAACTCACGATTGCCTTTTGGCCCGGCTACAGGGGAAGGATACACGGATTCGGGCTTAAGGTGCCGGCTGCGGAAATAATCTGCTAAATTTTGGATAACCTGTTCATGCTGCTGCGGATCACGCACCACGCCACCTTTGCCAACCTGACCTTTACCGACTTCAAACTGCGGTTTGATCAAAGCCATGATCGAGGCATTGGGTTTCATAAACTGAATGACAGCCGGGACGATCATTTTCAGTGAAATGAAAGCGACATCAATGGTAATCAAATCGACGTGTTCCGGCAGAGCGTCTGCTTTCAGGTAGCGAGCATTGGTCCGCTCCATGACGATCACGCACGGGTTCTGGCGAATTTTCCAGGCCAGTTGCCCGTAACCGACATCTACAGCGTAAACCCGATGGGCTCCATGCTGCAGAAGGCAATCGGTAAATCCGCCGGTGGATGCGCCTACATCCATGCATATGGCCGCGGTCACATCAACGGAAAAATGTTGCAAAGCGGCTGCAAGCTTAAGCCCGCCTCTGCTGACATACGCGATATCGCCACCTTTACATTCAATAGTATCCGAGGACGAAACTGAAAACCCGGGCTTATCCACCCGTTGACCGTTGACAAAAACCTTTCCGGCCATAATCGTAGCCCGGGCGCGCTGACGACTGGCAAACCATCCCTTTTCAATAAGCATTAAGTCCAATCGGTGTTTTTTGGCAGACACAAGATCCTGATGGGAATTGCAATGAAAGCTGAAAACCTGTGTTTTGCATGCAGTTGCTTAAACGACCTGACGATTCGGCCACCGGGTGTTCGAACTGGCAGCTGAGGCCAGCAACTGCTTGGTGCATTGGACAATGGCTTTGGCGTCCACACCGTATTTTGACCGCAAAACCGCCTGCGGACCATGTTCGACGAATTTATCCGCAATGCCGATGCGTTCAAGCTGGAAACCGGTGACACCGGCGTCATAGAGCGCTTCTAAGACCGCACTGCCGAATCCGCCCTGCCGAATATTTTCCTCGACGGTAATGATGCGGGGGATCTTTTTGGCCCAATCGCTGATTAAATCGATGTCCAGGGGCTTTACAAATCGGCAGTTGATGATTGTCGCTGATATGCCTTCCTGGGTCAACTCGGAATAGGCATCCAGGGCCTCACAAACGGATTGGCCAATGGCCAGGATCAGCACATCTTCACCTTCTTTGAGAATCTCGCCTTTTCCGATCTCCAGGGGCCGAATGGGGTTCTCGAGAATTACCCCGACACCGGATCCCCGGGGATACCGCAATGCTGTCGGCCCATCATGTTCAAGGGCAGTTAGCAGCATCCGGCGCAGTTCGTTTTCGTCCTTCGGTGCCATGACCACCATGTTGGGTAAATTTCGCAAATAACATAAATCAAAAAGGCCATGATGGGTGGGCCCGTCTTCACCCACGATGCCACCGCGATCGAGGGCGAATACAACCGGCAGCGATTCAAGACAGACATCGTGCACAATCTGGTCGTAGGCGCGCTGTAAAAAAGTAGAGTAAATGGCCACCACCGGCTTGAGTCCCTCTGTGGCCAGGCCTGCGGCAAAAGTAACCCCATGTTGCTCGGCAATTCCAACATCAAAGAATCTTTCCGGAAATCGTTTTGAAAATTGCCCTAAACCGGTACCCTCGGGCATCGCTGCTGTAACGGCGTTGATTTTTTCATCCGTCTCGGCCAGCTGAAGCATGGCATCGCCAAAAACCTGGGTATAGGACGGGTGCTGGCTGGCGATATCCAGGCAGTCGCCGGTTTCAACCTCAAAGCGGGTGCACCCGTGAAAGTATACCGGATTTTCTTCAGCCGGCGGATATCCTTTGCCTTTCTGGGTGGAAACATGCAAGAGCACGGGCTCTTTGAGGACCTTAATATTGTTTAGAATATCAATCAAATGGTTTAATTTGTGCCCGTTAATGGGTCCGAAATATTCAAAATTAAACGCTTCAAACAGCATTCCGGGCGTCACGAATGCTTTCAGACTGTCTTCAGTTTTTTTGGCAACCTTATAAATGTCGTCACCAAATTTGGGCAGGGATTTCAAAAATTCTCCAAGTTCTTTGCGAAGCTCACGCACTTTTTTACCGGAAAACTTGCGGCTCAAAAAAGAGGATAGGGCACCGACATTAGGCGAAATTGACATTTCATTGTCATTGAGGATGACCAGGAGGTTTTTGTCTTTGAGCGTGTCTCCGGCCTGATTGAGGCCCTCAAAGGCGATGCCGGCGGTCATCGATCCATCACCGATCACGGCAATCACCTTGGCATCTTCGTGCTTTAAATCCTTGGCACAGGCGATACCCAGGCTGGCGGATATCGATGTGCTGCTGTGGCCGGTGCTGAACGCATCGTATGCGCTTTCGCTACGGCGGGTAAATCCGGATATACCCTCCAACTGTCGCAACGTATTGAATTGATCCCGTCGGCCAGTCAGCAATTTGTGCGCATAGGCCTGATGACCGACATCCCAGATGACTTTTTCCCGCGGGGTATCAAACACATAATGAATCGCAATTGCCAGTTCGACGGCTCCCAGGCTGGGGGCCAGATGACCGCCAGTTTTCGAAACGACTTCAACAATGGCTATTCGAATCTCTTCTGCGAGTACCGGAAGCTCGTCGCGGGACAGTTTCTTTAAATCCGCCGGTGAATTGATCTGTTCTAAGAGGCTCAATGAATTTTTCTCCAATTTTGTGCGATTAGCAATTTCTATGGCGAATGTAGCGCGCAATAGCTCGCAATGGTTCGGCTTTTTGATCAAAGGCATCCAGCGCGGCCAAAGAATTTTCGACCAGTTGATCGGCAAATGCTTTTGATTCCGCCAGGCCCAGCAGGGCAGGGTAAGTCGTTTTGTGGCGCTGCTCATCGGTGCCAACGGCTTTACCCATTATTTCAGGGTCGCCCTCGACATTTAAAATATCATCTGTTACCTGAAAGGCAAGTCCTATATTTTGAGCATAGCGTTCAAACATTTGAATCTGGTCCAAATTCACGCCCGCCAGTTCTGCTCCGCAACGGACGGAGGCTTCAATCAAAGCGCCGGTTTTCAAGCGGTGCATGGATTTCAGCTCCGCCAGGGTCAACGGTTTTTGTTCTGAAGCCATATCCAGCATCTGGCCCTGAATCATACCGCAATAACCGGCAGCGTGCGAAATGTGTTGAATCACGCGCAGCCATTTGAAGGCCTGCTCCGGTTTGTTGACGGCAATGGATGACAGCATTTGAAAAGCCAGTGTCAGCAGGGCGTCTCCAGCCAAAATGGCGGTGGCTTCATCAAAAGCGTTATGGCAGGTGGGCTGACCTCTGCGCATGTCGTCATCGTCCATCGCCGGGAGATCATCGTGAATCAGCGAATAGGTATGGATCATTTCAAGGGCGCAGGCGGCCGGCAGGACCTCCTGTGAGTCGCCATCAATCGTTTCGGCTGCCGCCAGGCATAAAATGGGTCGAATACGTTTGCCACCGGCCAGCAGCGCATAGGACATGGCTTGCAGCAGACGATCGGGCTCATCTGCCGTTTTAAGGATGGCTTCCAGGGCCTGATTGATCCGTTGAGCGTTGTGCGCAAGGTATGCCTTCAGGTCAAACATCTTTAAATCGTTATTCGTCACTCGATTCGCCTTGGGGCCTGAATGGCTTGGTAACCACCTGACCTTCGGTATTTTTTAGTAAAACAGAAACTTTTTTTTCTGTCTCGTCCAGCTTGGCCGAGCAAAACTGAGTCAGTTTTATGCCTTCTTCAAATTTTTTTATCGCCTTTTCCAGCGGCAGTTCACCTTCCTCAAGCTCCTGCACAATGCGTTCAAGCTGTTTCATGGATTGTTCAAATGTTTTTTGGGCCATTTTTTAACTTTTCCTTTACCCTGCAAATCAGCGCGCCTCTGGATACGATGACCTCCAGTTCCTGATGGACCGCAACCGTTTCCGGATCCAACACAATTTTAGCCTGCGGTACGGTACGGGTGATACTATAACCGCGTTCTAAAATAGCAATGGGGTTCAATGCATCCAACCGGGCGTTTAATTCCCGCAGATGAGCCAATTTATTTTGTCTATTTTTATTATATAATTCAAATAGCTTATCAAAGTTTTTATCAATTATCGCTTTAGAATTTTTAAGCCGGGATAGAGGACTATTCATCAACAACTTGTCCTGCCGCCATTGCAGCCGTTCGTTTTTGCGCGTCAAAATCGATCTAGTTTGACGGCTTAAACGCGCTGTAAGGTCATCCAATCGCAAGCGCCAATCCTGGGACTTTTTACGCGGGTCTGCAAGGCGTTTGGCCGTATCGAGCAGCGTGCGCCGCAAGCCCTCAATGCGGGTGATCATTCGATAGTGCAAATCAGCTGAAAAATTTTTAACAATTTGTAATAATTCTTGTTTTACAGGTAATAGCAATTCAGCTGCTGCCGAGGGTGTTGGGGCTCTCAAATCTGCTACGAAATCGGCTATGGTGTAATCGGTTTCATGACCGACAGCTGAAATGAGCGGTACATCGCAAGCGTAAATGGCGCGGGCGACCGTTTCGCTGTTAAAGGCCTGTAAGTCCTCCAAGGATCCGCCGCCCCGGGCTAAAATGGCTGCATCAAAGCCCGCCTGTTGATCGAGCAGGTCCAGGGCAGCCACGATTTCGTCTTCAGCACCATCGCCTTGAACCTTCACCGGCAATATCTGAACATCTACGTTTGCATAGCGCCGTTCAAAAATAGTGAGGATATCGTGTACCACCGCACCGGCTGGCGAGGTGATCAGTGCAATTTTTTGCGGTAAAAACGGTATGGGCTGTTTATATTGATCCTCAAACAGGCCTTCTTGTGCCAGACCGGACTTCAATTTTTCATAAGCGATCTGCAGGGCGCCAATGCCTGAGGGCTCCATGTATTCCAAGATGATCTGGTAAGACCCGCGGGGTTCATAAACGCTCAGACGTCCCATTCCGGTAACGCGCATGCCATCTTCCGGTTCAAATTTCAGCTGACGCTGCTGACCGCGAAACATGACAGCCGTGATCTGTGAATCCGCATCTTTGAGGGTAAAATAAAAATGACCGGATAAAGGGGTCCGAAAATTTGAAATTTCACCAACAATCCAAATGAATGGAAACGTTTCTTCAAGTAGCGCTTTAATTTGATCCGTGAGCTCTGAAACCGTGTAAATTTTACGGATCTGTTCTTTTTCTTCAAATTCGTCAAACAGGTCGTTCATGGGGTTATGATTTCAGCGGTCATTTTTACATTGTCGATAGATTGCCGGACAATGGGCTTTTTTATTTTATTCAACGTCCGATAAGTTATATTATGTAAACTTTTAGCCAAGCCTGCGCCAGTGCCCGGTTTTTGAGACCCATATTTGGCCACATCGCCCTTTTGCAGCCCTCAGTGAGACCCGTATTTCTCAAGCAATTCCCGAACGGCTGGTATAATGTACAGGTCTTCATGCGGTCTGTTCGCCAGTTGCGTGGCCAGGATTTGGGTTTTTTCAGCAATAGACTTGTGTTTGTCCATAACAAACATCTGTTGGCCCCGGACTTTGCAGAAACCGCTTTTGACCTTGAAACCTGTCGTTTTCAGGTTCTGCTCTGAAACCGTTATCTGCAATCGCTCGGCCAAGTCTATCAGTTCTTGATACAATTGATCGGGTTTCATTTTTTAAGATACAGCAAGTCTTGAAAATGGCGTCTGATGTGTTATTATGTATTTTCAACAAACTAAACCATTAGGAGGCCATAAATGCAACCCATATCAACAAATCAGACCCAAGTCCAGGTCCGTGTAAATGATTTTATACGCAGTGTTTACAACTGGATGGCAATTGGCCTGGCGCTGACCGGTCTGGTGGCGTTTTATATTGCCAACACCCCCGAGCTTTTAGCGCTTATTTTTCGTAATCAGATGCTTTTTTTCGGCCTTATCATTGCTGAACTGGCCCTGGTATTTGTAATCAGCGCCCGCATTCAGCGCATGCAAGCATCAACCGCCACCGGGTTGTTTATCCTGTATTCAGTTTTAAACGGTGTAACCCTTTCGTTTGTCTTTCTGATTTACACCCGTGCTTCCATTGCATCAACTTTTTTTGTTTGCGCGGCCACTTTTGTGGCCTGCAGCATCTATGGCTGGACCACAAAACGCGATTTGACGTCCATGGGCGGCTTTTTGATGATGGGCCTCATTGGCATTATTATCGCTTCGGTGGTCAATATATTCGTTCGCAGCTCTGCCATGCACATGATCATCAGCTATATCGGGGTGCTGGTTTTTGTCGGTCTGACTGCCTATGATACCCAGAATCTTAAAGCCATGGCTGTCTCGCAACCGGCAGATGTTGGTGCCAGCGCCGTGCGCAAAGGCGCCATTTTGGGGGCCTTGAAACTGTATCTGGACTTTATCAACCTGTTTCTGATGTTGCTGCGCATACTCGGCAACCGCGAATAATTGCCGTCTAAAAACGGCTACTATCAAATAGTTTTAACCACAGAGCCCACAGAGATCACAGAGAATTTTATAAAGTTGGTTTTTCGATCTCTGCGGGCTCTGTGTTCTCTGTGAAAAATTCTAGCCCAGGGTGGTTTTGACGACGTCGGCGATTTGCTGGCAGTAAGCCCGGGTCTCTTCTTCGCGGGGTCCCTCAACCATAACCCGGCACAGCGGCTGTGTCCCTGAATAACGCACCAGCACCCTGCCCTTGTCGCCCAGCTGTGCCTCCACCGCGCGTATCACTTCCATGAGCTGCGGTACGCTTTCAATCTCAGGCTTATGTTGAACGTCCATATTCAGCAGAACCTGCGGCAATACGGTCATGACGCGACGCAATTCCGATAGTTTCTTTTTCTCATCGCGCATGCTATCCATCAAGCGGATGGCCGTCAGCATGCCATCTCCGGTGGTATGCCGGTCGAGAAATATCATATGGCCGGAATCTTCACCACCGATAACGGCGTCCCTGGCACGCATCTGTTCCAGGACATAACGATCACCCACTGCGGTCATTATATGATCAATACCCATATCCTTGAGTGCCAGGCGCAATCCCAGATTGCTCATGACGGTGCTGATCACCAGATTATTTCGCAACAGACCCTTACGCTTTAAATTGCGGGCACAAATCGCCAGGGTGCGATCGCCGCTGACCACCTGCCCCTGCTCATCGACGGCCACCAAACGGTCACCATCGCCGTCAAAGGCCAGCCCGACATCGGCTTTTTGGGTCAGAACCCTGTCGATTAACCCATCAGGGTGCTCTGAACCGCAATCCGCGTTGATATTACGACCGTTGGGTTCAATGCTGATGGCTTCAACCGCAGCACCCAGATCGCGAAATAATCGGGGGGCCATTGCATAGGTTGCGCCATTGGAACAATCCAAAACAACCTTCATCCCGTTAAATGGCGTTGGGCCCGGCAGGCTGTTTTTCAGAAATTCAAGGTAACGTTCAGATGCATCTGTCAACCGTTTCACCTTGCCTCTGATGCGCTGGTTTTTGCCGGCTGGGTCTGGGTCACCCTGGCTTTCGGCCTGCATGAGGCCTTCAATCTCATCTTCCTTGGCATCTGGAAGCTTGTATCCATCAGCATCGAATAATTTAATGCCATTGTCGGTATACGGATTATGCGAGGCTGAAATCACAATACCGGCCGCAGCATCACCGCCTGCTACCAGACAGGCAATGGCCGGTGTGGATATGATGCCGGCCAGAAACACATCGGCACCAACGGAACAGATACCGTCTGCCAGCGCTTTTTCGATCATCGTGCCGGACTGACGCGTATCTTTGCCAATGATAATTTTCGTTTGACGGACGGGTCTGTGAAAAAAAGAGGCCATCGCCCGGCCGACCTGATAAGACCCTTCGGCAGTTAACGGATATTCGTTGGCGACGCCCCGGATACCATCGGTGCCAAATAGTCTACCCATTGGTTACCTCAATAGTCTGTAAGGAGTTACGGTAATGGTCTAAAACGGCTGAATACCGCATTGCAGGACAATTCAATCCAAGTCCCCCCCCTGGTGAATGTAAGGCAATCCTTATTTGAAAGACGGAATGATAGTTAAGGCACTCTTGACTATATGATCAACGATCGCCTGGAGCCAGGCAGTCGCCAAATCGCCTTCGGATTTCGATAACTGCTGGATGACCGCGATGTAATCCAGGCCGCTTTTTTTGATGCCCTTGTGAACGGCCTCCAGAAAAGCATCCCGGTTGCTTACATCTGTGCTGATGTTCTGATAGGAGCCAAATAAATCCGCTAGCTGCGTCCAATTGGCGATGAGTTCCTGACGTCGTTTTGTGTTGAGAGATGTTGATGCAGCCCGGCCATTCGGCGGCTGGGACGAATCATCATCATTTTTAAAGCAG
The DNA here is from genome assembly GCA_964545505.1 of uncultured Desulfobacterales bacterium. Classification (GTDB taxonomy): domain Bacteria; phylum Desulfobacterota; class Desulfobacteria; order Desulfobacterales; family JAHEIW01; genus JAHEIW01. The sequence continues at coordinate 14,578 of CAZJHF010000004.1, forward strand.
AAACCCTCAAGGCGATTAATGCGTTCTGATATCGCCCAATTGAGTTTTTCTTTGAGCCCGGCCAGCACCAACTCCGAGAAATTCTCTGAAATAAACTGGCTGCGAACGTGGCAATACCACTGATATAAAGCGATCAGATTGGCAATGTAAACCAGATTGTTGACAACTGTGCGGCGATCATTTCCGATTTTGCCGGACTGATATGACACATTGCCTTCTTTGGCTGATCCGCCGAGTATGAGGCGCCCGGGTCGGTGTTCATCTATGCGTAAGATCGTTCCGGCAGCCACCGTGGTTCCGTAAGTCAGCCGGCAGGGGCCCACCAGCCCTCCCTGCCCGCCTAAGAATATGGGGGGCTGATTGATCAGGACCCCCTGGGGCACATCGCCGATCAAAGAGGCCGTCGCTTTATCCTGATTGGGGGTAAAGTTAAAATGGATATAAGAACTGCCGACTTCACTGTGATTCTTGCGGTTGGTACCACCGGCCATCAGGCAGTCACAAAAATTGATCAAACTACCAAGGGTAACAAATGGAAAAAGAATCGTGTGCTTGGTGCCGACGGTGTGGGCGATACTGGCCTGTTCTTCGAAAATACTGGCTTCACGCACGTGTGCGCCCGGCCCGGCCTTGGATTTTGCCAGAAAAACGGCCTTTTCAAAAAAGCCGCCCTTCAACTCAACGCCGGCACCCATCTGGCAATCTTTAACCGTGGCCGGCCCTTCGAACCCGATTTTCACGTTCCGGGAAATAACGGTGGAGTCACCGAAAATTTTAGACCCGGCGTAAAGCACGACGCCGTCTGCACAAATATGGTCTACGTTGACTTCTTCGCCGATTTGAATGCTATGCGGGCAGTCAATCCGAACCCCTTTCTCGATCAGCTGGTGTACTTTTGATTTTTTGGAAGGCGTCATCGCGCAACCTCAATCCGGATGGGTCTTTACTGCAAATATACCAAATGGCCACGGCGCTAGAGCGTGGCCTTATCTTTTTGTCTGACCTGTTCCTTAATTCGTTGAATGTGCCCGCGCCCCAGACCTTTTACTTCGCATCCGAGTTCAAAATATCGGCGAATTTTTTTATCATCCAGAATACCAAAACAATCGATGATTGCAGCGGGACGGCCAATCAACTCTACGACCGCCTCGGGTTCAAGTTCCAGGTATTCCTGATGGCGAACGGCAAAAATGACGGCATCAGCAAACGACAGTACTTGTGACAGGTCGCTTTCAACCTGGATTTCATCCAACCGATCCTGATTGCGGAAAAAACGACTCATTGAATGATTCGGTCCCGGATAGGTATCCTGTTTTTCAAGTTCCCACCAGCGTTTGACATAGGGGTCATTAACAGCGATTTCAGCGCCCATTTCAGCTAATTTGCGAACGATGATCTCCGAGCCGCTATAGCGTGTATCGCCCACACCTTCACGATAGGCTGCCCCTAATAAGACAACCTTTGATGCCGCGACAATTTTACCCATGTTGCGCAACGCATCCCGCACCAGTTGTGGTACCCGCAATGAACGCGAGTCGTTGATATCGATGGCTGCCGGTGTGATTTTAAATACATTGTCTTCAAATCCCATCAGGGTATGGTACGCCCACACCCCCAGGCCGCCGTCTTTGGGCAAGCAATAGCCACCAATACCCGGGCCGGGGAAAATTATATTGGAGTGGGTCGGCCGGACCTTAATAGCTTCAATTACCTTGATCAGATCCACCCCATTGCGTTCGGCAAAAACACTCCATTCATCCAGAAAAGCCAGCAGCGTGGCCCGAAAAGAATTTTCCACGATTTTGCAGGTTTCACTTTCAATCGGCCGATCCAACACCGTCAGCGGATATTGTTCGACATTTAATATTTCCGATAAAAACTCGCGCACGCGTTTTCGCGCCCTTTCGTTGATGCCGCTGCATACCCGCCAGAAATCACGTACCGAGGCAACATAATTACGACCCGGCATAACGCGTTCAAAGGAATGGGATAAAAGGGGCTCTGTGTCGGTCAAGCCTCTTTTTTCAAATGCCTTCTTAACGATGGGATAGGCCACATATTCCGTTGTGCCTGGTGGTACGGTGGTTTCAATTAAAACAAGACACTCGGGGCTGATCTTTTCGCCGATAATTTTCAGACTGTCTTCAAGCGCCGCAATATCGGCATGACCCTGTCGGACGTTGCCGAAGGTTTCCTTAAAATAGTCGCATTGCACATCCACAACGACCACATCGGCCAGACGCAGCGCATCAAAGGTATAGGTGGCGATCAATGTTTTTTTCTGCTTGACGCAACGTTCGATCAGAGGGGCGACTTCGGGGTCTTCAGCTTCGACCGGTGCAATGCCTCTGTTAATATAAGGTATTTTCCAGTACGATCGCGTTGACGGTCGCTGCATGCCAATGACAAATTTGCTGGGGTTGCCTTCCGCATCAACCGAATCGGCCACAACACCGGCCATCACGGCCCCGACAAAGCCTACCCCCATCACCACGACGATCTCCCTGCCCTTCAAGCGCTCCTCTTCAACACGGCGCTGGAGATTTTTAAATTCTTTTTGATAGTCTTTTTCATCAGGAAGTTTGAAAATCTCGCCACGCGGGCAAACTGAAACCGGTTCATCGCTACGCGTATTCTGCTGCTGTTTTGAAACCTGCATAAACATTCTCCGTTCACGGTTTAAAGGACTAAATTTAATGGGTATGTGAATAAATTGCCAACGTTTTTTGAGATTCTAACATAAGCAATTCATAAAGCAAAGATAAATTGCATTTGACGGGCAAGAATGCCATTCTTTTGATTGTTTAAAAACGAAGTTATTTCAATATGTTATAAGATATATTTGTTTTTTGTTATTGAAAGACCGCCCAAGTTATGATCTAATATGAACAGCTGGTTTCAATTGATAGGAAAGTTGTAATGGCCTAATTGACTGAGAAAGGAAGCGAGTTTAATGGCACGCATACTGATTATTGATGACGAATCTCAGATTCGATCGATGCTTCGATTGATGCTGGAAAGGGTCGGCTATGAGGTTATTGAGGCCGCCGACGGTATGGACGGGATCAGGCAATACCGAGATAATCCAGCTGATCTGATCATCACTGATCTGATAATGCCGAATAAAGACGGCATTGGCATGATCATCGAACTTAAAAAAGAGTTTCCCAAGGTGAAAATAATCGCCATGTCCGGCGGCGGCGTAAACCGACCCGAGGGCTATCTGGATGGTGCCAAAAAACTGGGCGCCACACGTACGCTGACAAAACCGATTGATCGAGATGAAATGATTGACGCTGTAACGGAGACCCTAAAAGCCGACGCGGCTTCTGCTGAGCCGCCAGTTTGATGTCGCCGGCCGCTTTTCGAAGTACTTCCATTCGCGTTACAGTTGATGAAGTTAAAACAAGCCAAACAACCGCAAAATAGTTTTGTGTTTTTAGGTCGCGACCATATTCCCAATATATTTCAAAAACGGTTGCCGGCAGTTATGGGGGTTGAAGTTCTGCCCGGCAGCCTCACCTGCTTATTACCAACTCCACTGTCAGCCGGCAACAACCGTATTGTCCTTGCAGATTTTTCCGGATTATACTAAACTCTCATGCAGACATTTGAAATGCAGGGCTGCACCTGCCGTGTAGTCGGAGGATATCTAAAGTGAAAGCATTTACCATCATATTTGGCCTGACCTTCTTGCTGCCGCAATTGGGCAAAGCCGATATCATTTTTTTTAAAGATGGGATGAGAACCGTTTGTCAGGAAAAAGCCTGGGAAGAAGGCCAGGAAGTTAAATGTGAATATGAAGGCACGGTATTGAGCTATCAAAAAAAAGATGTCCTCCGCATTCAGGAAATAAGAACCCCTAAAAAGACACCGCCTGCTAAACCCATAAAAGCACCTGAACAGCCGGTGGCAGAGACCGAAAAAAAGACACCGCCCGCTAAACCCATAAAAACACCTGAAAAATCGGCGGCAGAGACCGAAAAAAAGACGCTGCCTGCTAAACCGATAAAAACCTCTGAACAGCCGGCCACAGACGTGGTAACGCCTACTGCTGATATCAAGGTATCTGGTTCAAAGCCGAAACCAGACGAAAAGAAACATTTAAAAGCCCCGCCGGTTCAGCCAACCAGCGTCTCCAACATAACAGGGCTTGAATTTTATAACCCGCGAAGACCGCAGAAATACTGGACCAGCGCTGTTTCCAAACACATAACCTTTAAAGAGGCCGTTGCGGCCCTGGCCAAACAGTATGATCGCAGCCCCGACTGGATTCAGCAGCACATGGGCGAAACCAATAATCTCGAAGAAATTCATCAGAATCTGGCCCGCGACAAATTAAACGCAGCGGTTGAAACGAAGGTGCAGACCCCAAAAAATGTATCCGATACCCTTTTTTACAACCCGCGAAGACCGCACAAATACTGGACCAGCGCGACGGCAAAACACAAAACCTTAAAGGAAGCCGTGAGTGCATTATCGGCGGAGTACGATCGTTCGCAGCAGTGGGTTGAGCAATACATGGGAGCGTCGAATCATCTGGACGAAATTCATCAAAACTTGAAAAAACAAAAATTATCGGAATCATCACCTTAAAGGCTGATACGGGGTCGGCATTGGCCTTGATATTTGCCCTAAGACGATCACCAAGGCGCCTGGTGCCGTTTTCTGGCATACGGCAGGGGCTTTTCGGCATCTTCAATACCAAAGGCCGAATATTGACAATTCAGCTATTTTCCTGTACGATTTGATTAAATTATATTGTAATATAGACTATTTATAAAATATAGGAGTATTGTTTTATCGCAGCGGCTTTTGCTGGTTGCGATTTTTTTGAAAGGGCCAGCGTTTATGATATCTTTTAATCGCGATGTAGTTGCACTCGTTCGGATTATTGCAAGCTGCTTGACAGCCGGGTTCCTGATTTTCTTCATATCCTCTTTATCCGGTGAGGACCTGATTAAAAACAACAGCACCGTAGCTGATTTAGACCGGATATTAGCCGAAATTAATGTTGAATTGGATAGCGGCATCGAAGACCGTATCCGGCAGCTGGGAGAAGTCCCTGCTATCAATCCTTACAAAAAATTCTACTGTGCTGAGCTTGCAAAAGAAATTCATGAGGTCTCCTATCTCACCGAAAAACAAAAAATCCTTTTTGACGCATACAATGTTCGCGATTTCGAAAACAAATCAAAGCGTCTGGTTTCTTATTCAGAAACAGCGAATATGGACGCCCTGATGAATGAGCTGGAAATCGTAAAAAGAGAACTGAAAAATTCTGTTAACCTGATTGATAAAAGGCGCAAGAAGCTCGTTCGCCAGAGGACAGCCTATATTATCCTCTTTTTCGTGCTCTGGATCGCCATCTATTTCTATTATAGCCGCGGGTTTTTGAAACGATAGGCCTCCTGTAAATTTTTCAAACACTTTGTTGAAAATAACAACATTTCCATAGCTCGGTTTGCTGTTGCCAATCGGGTAGTTGAAGCAGATTCGCTATGTATCAATCATTTTACAATCTGAAAATTAAGCCGTTTCAAATTACGACGGATCCCAAATTCCTCTGGCTCGGTGAGAAGCATAAAGAAGCCCTGGCCACTCTCAAGTACGGCGTCCTTGAAAACAAAGGGTTCCTCTTGCTCACCGGTGATGTGGGCACCGGCAAAACCGTTTTGATCCACGGCTTGATGAAGATTATCGATGTGTCTGCTATAGTGGCTGCCATCCCGGATCCCGGACTCAGCAGTATTGATTTTTTTAACTTTTTATCTGAAGAGTTTGGGATGAACCGGCGCTTTGATAGCAAGGGCGCTTTTCTGATTCATCTAAAGCACTTTCTTTACAAGGCTTCTTCCGAAAACAAAAAGGTCCTGCTGGTTATTGATGAAGCCCAGAGGCTAAACCACGAGTTGATCGAGCAAATCCGGCTTTTGTCAAACATCGAGATGGATAACCGTAAATTGATCAACATTTTTTTTGTCGGGCAAAGCGAATTTAATAAAATGCTCAGCGAGGAACGTCACAGAGCGGTTCGGCAAAGAATTAGCGTTAGCTATCATATCGACCCACTGACCGAGCAGGAAACCCGCCAGTATATCAATCATCGCCTCAATGTTGCCGGCTGCAAAAAAGAACTTTTTAAATCCGAAGCCGTGCGCAGAATTTATTCATTTTCCCACGGCTATCCTCGACTGATTAATATCATCTGCGACCACGCCTTGCTTACCGGCTATTCCAGCGGAAAAAAAGTTATCGATGCAGGTGTCATCTTGGAGTGTGAAAAAGAGCTTAGAATCCCCACCGACCAGTCGATGACGCAGGATAAGAAAACCGAAATTTTTGAGCTCAAGGAAGAAAATCCCTTTAATGTGCTTCAGAATCAATCTACGGGAAAGCGCTTCGGATATATTGCAGTTATTGTTTTGCTGCTCCTGGCAATCGGTTATTTCTTATTTACGATGCAATCGACGGACGAACCCCGCTGGAAAATGGAGGAAATCGCGCCGCAATCCTATGACTCCCCGACGTTAAAAGCCAAAGAGGCTTTCGTTCCAGGCGTCGTCGGTGAACAAGCCGCTGAAAAAGATCAACCGAAGCGCAAGCGCTTTGATGAGCAGGCCATTGAAGGCAAAAAAATCGAAACATCCAAACAGTCGAACTCGCAGGGTCAAACAGAAGGCGCCACAACAATTCCTAAGGTCAAGCCATTTCCAGATCGAAAAATCATTATTTACTTCAACCACAACTCCAACGATCTACCCGAACAGGCTTACGAAATGCTTGACCGCATTGCCGGCTTTATGGTCAGCAACCCGGATGCCATCATCAATATCAGCGGCTATACGGATTCATCCGGTGCCTATAGTTATAATATGAGCGTTTCTCAATTTAGGGCCAACATGGTCAAAGGCTATCTGGTGGGCAAAGGCGTTGATCCTTTTAAGATCGAAGCGCTCGGACTGGGCCCCAAGAATCCGATTGCCAGCAATACGACTGAAAAAGGCCGCCAAACAAACCGCCGGGTGGAAATTGAGTTGAATATCGACAAACCCTAGCCAGGCCTCTCCATTTAAAAATAATGTTCAATCGGTGCGCTCTTCAAAAATTTTTCTGGTTGCCCGATTTAGCCCGTTGAGCCGGATAAGCCGGCCGAAAATTCCCGTCGCTAGACTTGTGCGCGTTAAAAAGCCTGTTTGCTGACCGCTAAACGGGCTAACGGGTAACGGGCTCAACCTAATGATGTGTGCCGAAGCCGAACTTGGTTTTCAATAATTGCAATGTCGTAGAATTTACCGCGAGGCCGTTAATTTCCTCGGCAGATACCCAGCGCGCCTCGACAGCATCATCTCCCGCCGACAATTCTCCGGAAACATATTCAGCCGATAGGTCAATAATGACGTAATGAAAGCGAATGCTTTCGCTTTCATCCCGTTCGATAACATCGAAAATGTAAATGGGTCTGGCAGCTCGAATTCGAATTCCGGTTTCTTCCAGAATTTCTCTTTCAGCCGCCTGCTGCAGCGTTTCGCCGATTTCTACGCTTCCGCCGGGAATCGCCCAGAGATTTTTGGCTGGCGCTTGTCCGCGGCGAATGAGCAAAACCCGATCTTCCCGGAACACCACGGCACCCACAGCCACCCTGGGATGATCAGGATATTCATTGCTGGGTTTCGATCGGTGCTTTTTCAATATTTTAAAATTCCTTCTTTATTACTGATTTTAGGTGTCAGGTGTCAGTGTTCAGGTGTCAGCAAAAGGAAAATGAAGATGACAATATTAGCTAGATTAAGCCTTCTGTCCCATGTTCCCTGACACCTGACACCCGATACCTGAAACCTTGTGATGTTAGATCTGCGCACTTGAATATTTACTCTATTGTGATGGTCTCTGGTCAAAAATTTTATTCTTCGTATCTGATCCGATAAATAACGCCAGCCTTGTCATCGGATACGAGCAGCGATCCATCAGTCATGACAACAAGATCCACCGGTCTTCCCCAGGCCTTGTCACCCTGGAGCCAGCCTTCGGCAAATATTTCATAGCGGGGCCGCCGGTTTTCGTCAAAGAGCGCCATGGTGATACGGTAGCCGATCGGAACACTGCGATTCCACGATCCGTGTTCGGCCATAAAAATCTGATGGCGGTACGCGGGTGGGAACATGCCGCCCGTGTAAAATTTCATGCCCAGGGGCGCAACATGTGGTCCCAGCTTTAATGCCGGTGGTGAAAATTCCGCACAGTTGCGCCGGTTGCCATATTGAGGATCCGGTATATCCCCGGCATGGCAATAGGGAAAACCGAAATGCAAACCCTTTTTTGACGCAAGATGCAGGGTATCCGGCGGCAGTTCATCGCCCATCCAGTCTCTGCCATTGTTGGTAAACCACAGCTCTTTAGTTAGCGGATGCCAGTCAAACCCCACGGTGTTGCGGATCCCGTTGGCAAAGATTTCAAGGCCGCTGCCGTCAAGCTGCATGCGCATGATGCTGGCGTAGCGCGGATCCGCTTTTTGGCAAATGTTGCAGGGCGCCCCGATCGGCACATAGAGCATGCCATCCGGTCCAATGGCGATATATTTCCAACCGTGATTTTTGTCCGTTGGGAAATCCCCACGGATGACAATGGCCTTGGGCGCCGTATTCAGATGCTGTTCAATGTTGTCATAACGCAGCAGGCGATTGACTTCGGCAACATAAAGCGACCCGTTTTTAAACGCTACACCGTTGGGCATATTCAATCCCTTTGCCAGGGTGATGACTGCATCGGCGCGAAAATCACCATTTTGATCCAGCACGGCATAGACTTTGCCGGCTTTGCGCGTTCCAACAAAAAGGGTTCCAGTCGGGCTCAGCACCATAGAACGCGCATTGGGAACATTGCTCGCATACAGCTCAATTTTAAAGCCCGCTGGCAGCGATACCTGTTCGAGGGGGATATCGGCTTTTCCGCCGGCCGCATCTCCCATGGTGCCCATTAACAACAAAATCATAACCGGCAACAGACATTTCATCGCAAACAGCCATTGTTTCATTTCCGGCAAGGCCTCCTTATATTATATCATGCAGTGCTCAGGTTAAATGAGATTTTCAGGCGCTCTAGAATCGTTCATAAAATAGACACGAAATCTTCAGGTTCAATCTGTAAATTATTCAACATAGAAATGTTCAGTCGTCCCAGATTCTTGACACTTCTGGGCCAATGGCCTATTGTCCATCGAACGTTTGAACACTAAAGGATACCGCAATGAATTTTCAATCTAAATTGCCCGATCTCGAACTCACCATTTTCGCCGTCATGACGCAGTTGGCGATAAAGCACGATGCCATTAACCTTTCCCAGGGATTTCCGGATTTCGATACCTACCCCGAGCTGATTTCACTGGTGGAAAAATACATGCGGCAGGGACACAATCAATATGCACCCATGCAGGGCGTCATGCCTTTACGCGAGCGTATTGCCGAAAAAGCATACAACATGTATGGCGCTCGATACGACCCGTCAACCGAAATTACCGTAACCTCAGGTGCAACAGAATCGGTTTTTGCTGCCATTACTGCCGTCGTCAACAAAGATGATCAAGTCATTATTATCGAACCGGCCTATGATGCCTATGCTCCCGTTGTGCAACTCAACGGCGGCATTCCGGTTTATGTTCAACTAAAATTTCCGGACTACACCATCGATTGGGATGAATTTGAAAGGGTCGTTAACAGCAAAACCAAACTAATTATTTTAAATTATCCGCATAACCCCAGCGGCGCTGTTATGACAAAAGAAGATATCTCAAACCTCATCCGTATTACGGAAAACACCCAAACGTTCATTGTCAGTGATGAAGCCTATGAACACATTATTTTCGACGGCCGGCAACATGAAAGTATGGCCCGACACCCACAATTGGCCCAGCGCAGCTTTGTCATCTGCTCTTTTGGCAAAACCTATCATACCACCGGATGGAAAATCGGCTACTGCCTGGCACCCGAGCCGCTTTCAGGCGAATTGCAAAAGATCCATCAATATCTAACGTTTGCGTGCAATACGCCAATTCAAATGGCCTATGCTGAATTTATGGAAAATAAAGATCTGTATTTGAACCTGCCCGTTTTTTATCAGCAAAAGCGCGATTTTTTTTTAAGTCTGATCGAAAACTCCCGCTTCAGGCCCCTGACCTGCAAAGGAACGTACTACCAGATGCTGGATTATTCCCAGATTTCCGGCGAGACGGATCTCGACTTTGCCAGACGCTTGACCGTTGAGCACGGCGTGGCTGCCATCCCGCCCTCGGCGCTTTATCATCAAAAGGATGATCATAAGGTGCTGCGGTTCTGTTTTGCCAAAAAACGCGAAACCCTTGAAGACGCCGCTGAAAAATTATGCCGGATTTAAAAAGAAAAAAGCGCATCCGATCGATAAAAAATACGGCTCAGCAGGATCTGGAACGTGCCATTCTACATGGGATCGCCTGTGAATGGGAGGCAGCACGCCTTTGCCTCGAACCGGACAAACAGCCGCTGATCCGCAAACCGACATTTGCCCTGGCGGATTTAAAAAGCCAGTGGGCGAATTGGTCCGGGGACAAGCGTCAAATTACGATCAGCCGTCAGCTGGTGCTCAATTATCCCTGGGATTCGATTCGCGATGTGCTGCTGCATGAAATGGCCCATCAAATTGCAACCGAGTTATTTAATGGATTTGCCCAGCCACCGCATGGCCCCGCCTTCCGACAGGCCTGCGAACTGCTGCGTATTGATCCAGCGGCTTCGGGCGAATATCAACCATTACACGACCGTTTGATGATTGATCATTCAAGCATTTATGATAAGCGCATGCTGCGTATCAAAAAACTGCTGGCCCTTGCGGAAAGCAAAAATCGTTTTGAGGCCGAAGCGGCCATGACCAAAGCCCATGAACTCATTGCCCGGTATAACATCGAACTCAACCACCACGAAGAAGAGCGCCAATTTTTAAGTATTTTTTTGGGCTCCCCTGCCCTGCGTCACCCCCGCGAAGATTACCATCTGGCCAATTTGCTGCAGGATTTTTATTTTGTCTGGGGCATCTGGGTGCCGGCATATGTGCTGCACAAAGGTAAAATGGGAAGGGTTTTAGAAATCAGCGGCAGAGCCCAAAATCTAAAAATGGCCGATTACGTCCATGACTTTATCCGCACGTTTATTGAAGCCCAGTGGTCGGCCTACAACCAGGATAGAAGCTTGAATCGCTATCGCAAAACCGATTTTGTGGTGGGCATCATCGCAGGATTCCGTGACAAACTGGAATCCAACGTCAACTACAGGAAGACATCGCCAAACCTGCTGGCCCTCATACGAGAAAAAGATCCCCAACTAAAAAAATACTACCAATTCAGGTATCCGCACACCGCTTCCATCCAAAGAGCAGGATCCCGGCAGGATGCCCGGGTTTTGAAGGACGGCAAGAAAGTGGGTCAAAAATTAATCATTGCCCAAGGCATTTCCGAACGCAAAACAGGAAAGCCACGTTTGATAGGCCGGAAATAAGCATTAAGATGGCCGGGCTGATCACGCATCCGGGTCTTTGGGTGCGACCGCTGAAGGTTTAGCTTCATCTGTACCGGTGGGTTCGGATACCACCCGCACGTTCAGCGGACCGGTTGCATCCAGGTGCACATCACGCTGCGGAAAAGATATCACGATACCGGCCTCAGCGAACTTTTGATTGATGGCCCTGTGCAGCTCTGTGGTGGTTGGGACCCGAACATCGATGGAACCCAGGTAAGCGCGCAGCAGCAACGTCAGGGAATTGTCTCCAAAACCCTCAAAGCTTGTAAGGGGTTGGGGGTCATCGAGGACATGTTCATGCTCTTCGGCCGCTTCTTGCATCAGCGCAAGGGCCTTGTCGACGTTGCTTCCATAAGCCACCCCGACTGTGATCACAATCCGCGTCGTCTGGTCGGACAGAGACCAGTTGAGCAGCCGGCCGGTGATGAACTCCTTGTTGGGCACCAGCAGCTCTTTACGGTCCCAGTTGCGGATGGTGGTGGCCCGGATGCGGATTTTGGTTACGACCCCATCGGTGGTGCCGATGGTGACAACATCACCGACGCGAATCGGACGCTCAAACAGGATGATCAGTCCGCAGATGAAGTTGGCCACGATTTCCTGCAATCCAAAGCCAATGCCCACCCCCAGGGCGGCCACCAGCCACTGCAGACTCGACCAGCGAATACCCACGGTGTTCAAAGCAATCACAATTCCCACTGCGGTTAGGGTGTATCGGCAGATGGCAACGTAAGCATAGCGGGCGCCAGGGTCCATCGGCAATCGATTCAACAGAATCATTTCGAGCAATCCCGGCAGATTCCGAACGGCGATAACGGTGATCGCAATCACAATAGCGGCAATGGCGATATTGGCCAGTGTGATTGTATTTAGCTGGGTGGCGCCGTCGACAACAGTAGTGTAGCTCCACAGTTTAATATTCTGCAAAAATCCAAAAGCCGGGAAAACCGGCTCCCAGATGGCCCACAATCCAACAAAGCCAAGGATGTAAATGACCGTTTTAAGAAGGGTGCGGGTCTGGTCATCAATGGTGCCCATGCCCATGGTGGATTCCATTATAGATGATGGATCTTCTCCGGTTGCAGGGGGCGCTGCGCCGGAATCGAGGTCGGATATCTTCTGTTTTTGTTGTTGCTGTGCTAAGCGGGCTTTTTTCAACGTCAGTTTGCGGCGCGTCAGCATAAGAAACCTGAGCACCAGATCGTTTAAAACGATCAGACCGATGATCAGCACTACCTCTAAACGAATTAAATTACGGATTTCAATCGCTGAATAATAATACCCTTGAACCGCAAGATAGATAACCAACAAAGGTACAGCGACCACCAGCGGGTACCACACATATCGCAGCCGGACCAGCCAGCTTTTGGGATATTTCTGAATCAACACGGATGTCATTCCGCCCTTGAAGTGCAAAACCCGGGCACTAAATAAAGCGATGGCAGCAGCTAATCCAATAAGTGCGAATTTGGCAAGCGGGTCACTGGACTCGGTGTCGGGCACTGACTCCATGGCGGCCAGAAAGAAGTTGCATGTCAGGACGATCGGCATGATCCAGCTAAGATTACTTCTGAGAACTCGGCGGACAGGTTCAGACCAGCGAAAGTGCACCTGTGCCAGACCATTTTTGCGGCAGATATAGTATAGCAGATTTAGCCAGAGCAGGGCTTGAGCAACGGCAAGCAGACCACTGGCCATCGCCCGGGTAAAGGGTTGTACCTGTCGCAGGTTTAATATCACAATCGCAGGAAACGCCAGGATGAACGGCCAGACGATCGCCAGCAGGACGGTAAACCCCAGTGCTTTGAATGTCAGAGAGATTGAATCCTGCAACGGTTGCTGTTGCACGCGCGCATTGATATCCCTTATTTTTTGGCGTTCCCGCTGCCGGGCCACCGCCAGAATTAGCACCATGATAATTCCGAGGACCCAAAAAATCCCATCTTTTTGCAATGAAAGACTTACATCCCGGGATAATTGACGCCAGGATGCCGGTTCGAAGAACCACCCGAAGGCAAACGTTAATCTGGGCAGGTCCGATGTGTTCAGGCGTTTTGAGCTGCGAATCCAGAGCAGATGGCGATCAAGCAATTCACCGAAATTTTTGGCTGTGCTGGCAATCTTTTGGGCGCTAAACTCGATATCCTGCATCAATTTGAAGATCCGGTTATAGCCGGATTTCAATCTTTCAACGATATCGATGCGATTGGCGATCAATTGCTGGATTTTTAAATCAAGTGACTGCCGGTCGACATCCGATAGATCGCCGACCGAACCCATCAAGCGATTTAGCATGGCCTTGGGAGCTGAAAGTTTACGCAGCATTTGATCCAAAGCAATCTGCTTTTCGCTGATTTCGCTCATTCTACTCTGGCGGGCTTTGGAATCCTCGCTAAACAAATCTGCTGTCGGCAGATTTAGACGCTGTGTGCGCAACGCCAGTCCGATGGCTCCGGTTAATGCAGTTGTTTCAACTCTTTTCTTGGCAGTTTCAAAATCCGTTTCCAGTGCCTCTAGACGGGATTGATGTTCTTTATAGTTTCCGGTGAGTATCGCTTCTTCCTGGGTGATCTCTTCCATCTCGGTACTCAGTTCAATGTTAATGTCAAACTGGTCCTGGAGAATCTTGGGTAGCTCGGGCGCCTCGATCATGGCCTCCTGGGCTTCCTTCCGGGATTGAACAGCATCCTGGCGGCGACGTTTCTGAACTTCGGTCTGCCAGATGTTCAGTATTTTTGTGCGGCTCCCCACCGCTTTCTGAGCGACATCGCGCTCCAGGCTGAGCAATTCGGCCACCAGATTATGGCTGCGTTGGCGCAGCTCGTTCAATTTGCTCTCCGCTGTTAATTTTTCCCGTTCGGACTTGAGGCTTAGCACCTTGGCATAATTGCGTATATCGGTCTCGGTAACATCTGTTCGTTTTGCCAGTTCTGCTTGAATTTCATTGAGCCGGCTGGAGGCGGTCGCAAGCTGCTGAGGTGTTCGCTTAACGCTGTTCTTTTCCTCTGTTAAGCGCTCATTCCATTCTCGCAGCTTACTTTGCGCTTTGGCGAGCTCGGCATCTACCTGGTGGCGTCGCTGTTCAAGCTTTAAGGTGTCCATTTGTTGCGCTTGTTTTTCGACTTCTCCAGGTGTTGACAACGGTTTTTTCAGCTCAGCCCGCAACGATTTGATGCGCTCGGGGGCTGTCTGGATGAGCTGTGAGCGTTCACGTGTCGTTTTGTTGGCACCTTTAGCCAGAGTCAGATCGGCAATCGCCTGGTCTATATCCTTCAGGCTGTCAGCTTTAATCGCCGCATCGATATCGGTCATTTTTTCGACAAGCTGGCGCCTGGTTTTCAGTTCGTCGATCGCTATGTCTTCAGAAAGCGCAACCGTGTCCTTGGAAGATGTGCTCTGCTGCGCCTGAATCTCCGCTACCGTCGCCAGCAGTCCAATTAAAACAACCATCAGAAAGGCACCGGTCTTTTTTAAAAAGTGCTGCATATCTCTCCTTCGAACACAATTGCGGCAATGCTGTTCTATAATGAGTTGTTGAGGGGGACCGTTGAAAATCCTAAAAACTTTAATAGTAATAAATGTGGATGTCAAACGAATCCGTTGAAAAGGCATTCATTCGGAGACAGAAAAGGCAGCCGATAGTAAAAAATGCTATTTTAGAATGAAATTCAGTTATTTAAAGTATAATAATCAAGTTATACTT
>CAZJHF010000005.1:0-29349 GCA_964545505.1 uncultured Desulfobacterales bacterium
CTTCTATCGGGAAAAACCCTGATCAATTGGCAAGGAAGTTTGGTTTTAATAAAATTTTAGAATGCTCTGAAAAGATGAATCTTGAGCTTGCAGTACATTAAAAAAATGGGCTTTACGAGGCGAGCCGCCATAAAGCCCACTATTTTATTGGGGAATTCTGCAAGTTCTGTGCCCAGGAATTTGAAATGATTGGGTTTATTTTTCGTTGTACAAAAAAAAGCTGTTGTCGAAAGCCAATTAACGCGGGATGGTTATATTTCCTATAAATTATAGGGTGTTATGAAGATAATTGCGTGAAAAGTCTCTGTAATCATAAAATCTCCAATATCTTTTGGTTTAAAAGCTGCCGCAATCATCTTACCAATCGGCACGGGGCGACATATTATTGACGCGAAATCCACCTTCCCTGAACTGTCAGCAAATGTTCAAATATCGGCTGAAAAACATAAAATATACATAATTACGAATACTTAACCGAAAAATTTGCTAAAGCCGCGACCAGATCCCAAAGAAACCATCTATTATCTCCGATTTACCGTCAAATTTTGAAATTCGCTCCACATTTATCCACCCTATTTTGAAATCCCAGTAGACTTTTTAAGTTTTACTAATTATTATAGAAATTAAAATATTTGTTTTATTTTTTGCTTGACACCATACCAAATATATACTTAAATTGAGTATACAGTGGATTAAAGTGGAATAGGATAAAGAACTATGTTTCGAGGCAGCTCATTTCATACCATCGACAATAAAGGTCGATTGATCATTCCGGCCCGATTTCGGAAGTTTATCAAGTCGAAAGACGGTGACGGGGTGATGATCTCTGGTATGGACAGCTGCCTGGTGGCCTATCCATTCAAAGAATGGCGAAACCTGGAAAAAAGGATTCTATCTCTGGCGGAAACCAGTGAAAACATGCGCCGGTTCAGGCGGGTGTTCATCGGGGGGGCCTTTGAATGCAGCTGTGATAAACAGGACCGCATTCTGATCCCGCAAAGCTTAAGGCAGTACGCCGATTTCAATAAAGAAATCGTGCTGGTAGGCGTCCTCGAGCATTTTGAAATCTGGGCCCGCCAGAAGTGGGAACAGGAAAACATTGCACTGGAAAAAGATTTCAAAAAGGAGGAGGTCAGAAACGAAATTGCCAAATTAGGACTCTAAATCTATGGCGTATCGACATATTCCTGTAATGCTCAACGAAGCCATCCACTATCTGAACTGCCGGCCGGGCAAAACCTACACTGACTGCACTCTGGGTGGATCGGGTCATGCCAGAGCCATATGTGAGCGCATTATGCCGGATGGATTGCTCATTGGAATCGACCAGGATAAAGACGCCATCGCAAACGCCCATGAAGCCCTGCAATCCTATTCATCGAATATCCACCTCTTCCATGGCAATTTCAAAAATCTGCCCCGGTACTTAGCCCAGATAAATATTGATGCCGTCGATGGAATTTTGCTCGATCTCGGATTGTCGCTGCATCAGCTCGAAAGCAGCGGCCGAGGATTCAGCTTCCAGAAAGATGAACCGCTGGATATGCGGATGGACAAACGCTCCGCAATCCGGGCCGCTGATCTGATAAACGATTCGACAGAGGATGCGCTGCGAAAAATGTTTAAAGACCTGGGCGAGGAACGCTGGGCCAAACAGATCGCCCGCAGCATCGTTAAACGGCGCCGGCAGGAAAAAATACTGACCAGCCGGCAACTGGCCCAAATTGTCAGCGGGGCCATCCCCCGCCGCAAAGCGGAAACACGCATCCATCCAGCCACGCGGGTTTTTATGGCCTTGCGAATCGCGGTCAACAGGGAGCTTGAGGTGCTCAGTCACTTTATGGCCGGGGTGGCCGACTGGCTGAACCCGGCGGGCCGACTGTGCGTGCTGTCTTTTCATTCGCTCGAAGACCGCATCGTCAAGCAACAGATCAAAACGATGGAAAAAGGCTGCATCTGCCCGCCAAAAGTGCCTGTCTGTGCATGTGGCAAAAAACCGGTGATGCGCTCACTGACCAAAAAAGTGCTGCGCCCGACTGAAGACGAAGTCGCCCGCAATCCCATGGCCCGCAGCACCCGGCTCAGGGCAGCGGAAAGGATTTAGGACACAGATACACGCAGATAAATACGGATAAAATAAAAAATCTGTGAACATCCCACGCCCGCCATCGCAAGCCGCTCAGGCGAGGCGGACGGGTGTGCAGATCTGTGTTCCATAAAAAGATCCGCAGATAATAAAATACAGGAAAAATTATACATGGCTCAATTCGACAAGATTATTTATCTGTTTCAGTTCATTTTACTCATTGCGCTGGTTGTTCTGGCTTCAGCGGTTTGATCGGATGGATGTGACGGTGGGCACCCATGAAACGCACGAAAAAAAGGGCACGTAATCCGAAGCTGGTGGCGGTGAGTCTCATTGTTATGGGACTTTTTATCGCTGAACTCCTGTTTTACACCTGGTGCCGGGTGCAGTGCGTACAGTCCCGATATGAAATTTCCGAACTGAAGGTCCGGCAAGAACGGCTGGTTGCATATCAGGATAGCCTGAAAATCGAACTGGCGCGCCTCAAATCACCAAAACGGATTGCCAAAATTGCCAAACAGCAGCTCGGTTTGATCGCGCCGACCAGCAAGCAGCTGATCATCATTCCATGAAGGGATTTAATTGAAGAAAGCCTCACGCAAACCTGCCCGCCTCGCCTTGCTCGCATGGCGGGCGTGGGACGCTAAGGCGCAAAGATTAAAAAGAATCAAAACAAAAATTTTTTCTCCGTGAACTTTGTGTCTTCGTGATGAAAAAGAGCAGCTTAAGGCATAACTGCCATGACGAATAAATACATGCGATTGCGAGTTATATTGGTGGGGTTGGCCTTCATCGCCCTGTTTGCGGTGATTGGCGCCAAGGCTGTGCATCTGCAGGTGTACCGCAGTCCGTGGCTGGCTCAAAAAGCTTCGCGTCAGTATGAAACATCGCAGAAATCAGTCGGCAAGCGTGGCGCCGTGTATGACCGCAACTTAAGAGAGATGGCGGTTACCATTGACGTTACTTCAATCGCCGCGCGGCCGGCCCGTATCGAGCAGCCGAAGCGCACCGCCAGAACACTGGCCCGGATATTAAAAGCGGATCGCCGAAAAATCCTGAAGAAACTAAAGGCCAAAAGCCCCTTTGTCTGGATCAAGCGTCAGGCCAACCCGAAAGAGAGCGCTGCGGTGAGGGAGCTGGCATTGGCCGGAATTGAATTCGTGCCCGAACGCAACCGTTTCTACCCCAATAAGACGCTGGCATCCCAGGCCCTTGGTTTTACCGGCCTTGATGGCTATGGACTTGAGGGAATTGAGTTTTCTTATGATCGCTATCTGCGGGGAACCGACAGCAGCCAGATGGTTTATCGAGATGCTTTAGGCAAAGTTTTCAATGAGAGGCAGGCTGCGGCCGGTCTCAACTATGGCAACAATATCATTCTGACCATCGATCGCGCCATCCAGTATATCGCTGAAAGCGCTCTGGAGGAAACAGTAAAGGAATTTTCTGCCCGTTCCGGCATGGCAATTGTGATGGAACCCTCAACCGGGGCAATCCTGGCGATGGCGCACGTGCCGCTTTTTAACCCGAACGCTTATACGGAGTTTAACAAAGCGCTCTGGCGCAACCGCGCCATCACCGATCCATTCGAGCCGGGCTCAACCATGAAAATATTCAGCGCGGCCGCGGCCATCGAGACCGGTAACATCAAAGCCCACGATATTTTTTTCTGTGAAAACGGCGCCTATAAGATCGGTCGCAATGTCGTGCACGACATCAAAAAGCACGGCTGGCTGTCTTTGCAACAGATCATAAAATATTCAAGCAATATCGGCGCGGTAAAGGTCAGCGAGAAGCTCGGCCGCAAGCGGCTTTACACGATGTATCACAAATTTGGCTTCGGTAGCAGAACCGGAATCGACTCTCCCGGTGAAACCGCCGGTAGCCTGGCGCCTTACAAACGCTGGACCACGATTGATACCGGCGCCATTTCATTCGGTTATGGTGTCTCGGTATCCGCCCTGCAACTGGTTACGGCGGCTTCCGCCATTGCCAACGACGGTCTTTTAATGAAGCCATTTTTTGTGCAGGCCATCACAAATCAAAATCATGAGCCCTTAAAGCAGTTTCAGCCGCAAACGGTCAGGCGGGTGGTCTCTGCCCGGACCGCCCGCACGGTCAGGACCATTATGAAGACCGTCATCACCGAGGGCGGCACCGGTGTCAATGCCGCTTTGGAGGGTTATACGGTCTGCGGTAAAACCGGCACCACCCGCAAGCTGGATGAGAGCGGAAGCTACTCAAAGAGCAACTATATCGCCTCTTTCGTCGGGTTCACCCCGGCTGACAAACCCAAACTGGCGATTGTCGTCATCATAGATGAACCCCAGGGAAAATATTACGGCGGAACGGTTGCCGCACCAGTGTTTCGTCGGATTGCCCGCGAAACGCTAAATTATCTGAATATACCGCCCGAAAGCGGTACAAAACAATTTGCGACTTCACGCAGAATCGAGGCCAGAGGGTGAAACTGTCCGATCTGGTTAAGGCGATCAAACCATTATCTGTTGAGCATACGGGTACTGATAAAAACTTCAATCCTCAGATCGGCTCAGTTCATTATCGTTCGCAGGAGGTTAGGCCTGGCGGGTTGTTTGTAGGCATCGCCGGCCATACTGCCGACGGCCATGATTTCATTGAAGATGCAATTGAAAGGGGGGCGGCTGCCATCGTCTCTCAAAAGCAGATCAGCAGCCCAATACCAAACGTGCGGGTTGCCGATAGCCGTCTGGCGCTGGCAGATATTGCCGCTTGCTTTTACGGCAACCCATCAGAGCACTTAACGGTCATCGGCATTACCGGCACCAATGGCAAAACGACAACCGCTTACCTGGTGGAAAGTATCCTGCAACAGGCCGGGTTGGCGGTGGGCGTCATCGGGACCATTAATTACCGTTATGGCGGCAACGCTTTCGACAACCCGATCACAACGCCCGAATCGCTGGATCTGCAACGAATTTTAAACGATATGCTGCACAGCAGCATCAGCCACGTTGTCATGGAAGCTTCATCTCACGCCATGGACCTTCAGCGCATCAGACGCTGCTGGTTTGACGTGGCGGTGTTTATCAACCTGAGCCAGGATCATCTCGATTTCCATGGCGACATGCAAACTTACTGGCTGAGCAAGCAGCAGCTTTTCACCGATTATCTGGTGGAGGGGCCCAAGCGCTCGCACGCGGTGGCGGTTATCAACTGCAACACTGCCAGCGGTAAAGAATTGACGCAAAAGCTGACCGTTCCTGTATTGACAACCGGGCAGGGACTGAATGAAAACGTTCACGCCCGAAACGTGGTTTGCGGGCCCGGCAGTATCGAGGGCCAGTTGCAGACCCCGGGTGGCAAATTTGATTTTAAATCCCGGCTGGTCGGCGAGCACAATCTGGAAAATATCCTCTGCGCGGCCGGTGTAGGGGCGGCGCTGGATATTTCAAACGCGGATGTGAAATCCGGAATCGAGACCGTTTCAGCCATTCCGGGGCGCCTGGAATACATTGAAAACAGGATCGGCCGCTTTGTGTATGTCGACTATGCCCATACGCCTGATGCGCTGGAAAATGTGATCATGGCCTTAAAGGCGGTGATGGAAGAGAAAATGATCTGTGTGTTTGGCTGCGGTGGTGACCGCGATAAAGAAAAACGGCCGCTGATGGGTGAAATCGCCGCGCGCCTGTGTGATCTGGCTGTCATAACATCAGACAACCCGCGTACCGAGGATCCGGTGGCGATCATTGCTCACATTGTCGAGGGGGCTCGAAGAGCCAGAGGCCGGCGATACCGGCCGGCTGAATTAAACAACGGATTTAAACATAAAGGCTATGTGGTCGAGGCCGACCGCAAACAGGCCATCCGGCTGGGGATTGAAATTTCCAGACCGGGCGATACCGTGCTGATTGCCGGAAAGGGCCATGAAACCTATCAAATTATAGGGTCGACCACAATTGACTTTGATGACAGGCAGGAAGCCAGCAAGGCGCTTCGCGCTGTCAGTCGTCCGTAGTCAGTGGTCAGTAGTTGTAGACCATAGATACCAACAATACCAGATTCAGCACTTATTCTTTTAGGCGTTAATAAGATCAAACATCGCTGAAGCGACTGCAGAAGATATAAAGCAGCGTTTTGGCAACGGACAACAGACAATGGACAACGGACATTCTCCAGTATGGACATTAACGGACATCCTGAATGCCACCGGCGGTGATCTATTGTGTGGTGACGTCATGCAGGAATTTGAAAACATTGGTATCGATTCGCGTGGCATTGCGCCCCGGGATGCGTTTGTTGCCATTGCCGGTGACAATCATGACGGGCATGATTTTGTAAACGACGTTGTTCAACAGGGTGTCAGCGGCCTGATTGTCAGCCGGGACAAATCAGCAGATTTAGCCCTCGCCGATTGGCAGACCCGGCAAATCGCCTGTGTGGCCGTTAGCGATACCACCCGGGCGCTAGGTGACCTGGCAGCCTATCATCGTTTGCGAACCGACGTGCCGTTGACGGCCATAACCGGCTCCAACGGCAAGACCACAACCCGGCAGATGACCGCGCAGGTGGTGGCCCAAAAATACAGTACCCTGGCGACCATCGGCAATTATAACAATCAGATCGGCGTTCCCCTGACCCTGCTCAGGCTGACCGGTGAATATGAACAGGCGGTGGTCGAGCTGGGCTCCAACAGCCCCGGCGAAATTGCGCGCCTGGCCCGGATTTGTGCCCCGGATATCGGCGTCGTTACCAATGTGGGTCCGGCGCACCTTGAAGGCCTTGGATCTTTGGATGGCGTCATGCGCGAAAAAGAACAACTGATCGAGCATCTTAAAGCCGGGGGCAAAGCCGTATTGAACGCCGATGACCATAGAGTCTATCAGATAGCAAACCGCACGCAGCGGGAAAAGCTCTTATTTGGTTTGTCCGAAGAGGCCGGGATCCGGGCCACTGCGGTAACCGAGCGAACCGGCGGTATTTCATTTAGGCTGCATTTGCCCGATGAGCACCTGCCGGTCGTCCTGAGTGTCCCGGGGCAGTTTATGGTTCTGAATGCACTGGCTGCTGCCGCCGTCGGATACTTGCTGGAGTTGTCGGCCGAAGAAATAAAGACCGGCCTGGAGAGCTTTGAGCCGGTCTGGGGCCGCATGGATATTTTTCAAACGGCCAACGGGATCCACATCATCGATGACACCTATAATGCCAACCCCGAATCGATGAAAGCCGCCATCGAGACTCTGGGTACCTTACGGCGCAACAACCGCAGCCTGTTTGTCGCCGGCGACATGCTCGAGCTGGGAGAACAGTCCGAAGCGCTGCATAAACAGGTGGGCGCATGGGCGGCAGCCGCCGACATCGAAAAGCTGCTGGTAACCGGTGAATTTGCAAGCGCCGTGGCTTCCGGCGCAATGAATGCCAAAATGAAGCCAGCAGATATATTTACCGGAACCCGGGATGAAATCATTGACGCACTCAAGCAATCGCTGACGTCCGGGGATTGGGTTCTGATCAAAGGATCCCGGGGCGCCCGGATGGAAACCGTTGTCAAAGGCCTAAAGAGCTGGGCCGGTATTAAGGAAGATAGTTAATAGTTATTAGTTATTAGAAAAAACGAAGATCAGCGACAACTATGATTCATACAGTAAATAACCATTAACCAATAACAAATAACTAACACAGGTAGGCTGCTGTTGCCTGCCCGCCATCGCTGTTGACTGTCCCGCTCTCACGCATATGAAGATTGCGGCGGACGGGCGAGGCGGGCGGGTAGCACTCTAAGGATATTGAAGATTGAAAATTGAATCATTATGGAATGCGCGCGTAAATTAACTAAGGCATTTTGCCACAAAAGGAGTAAGTATTAATTGCTATACCACCTGCTATATCCGCTACACACAACGCTGTCGGTCTTTAACGTATTTCGCTACATTACGTTTCGGACCATTTATGCCAGCCTGACGGCGTTTTTGATCTGTTTTCTGCTCGGGCCGTGGATCATTCGCAAGCTCAGCGGCATGCAGGTGAAACAATACATCCGTGACGACGGGCCCGAAAGCCATCTGTCCAAGGCCGGCACCCCCACCATGGGTGGGCTGTTGATCGTGTCTTCAGCGGTGGTATCAACGCTTTTGTGGAGCGATCTGACCAACTCTTTTGTCTGGATTATGCTGTTTGTCATCATCGGCTATGGCCTGGTGGGCTTTTTGGACGACTATCTGATGCAGGTAAAAAAACGCAGCAAGGGCCTGTCGGTTCGCAAAAAATTTGGAATGCAAATCGTTCTGGCAATCATCACCGGATCGCTGGTTTACGCCAGCCCGGATTTTTCCACCGAGGTGACCATACCGTTTTTTAAGCGACTTTCACCGGATCTAGGCTGGGGATACATTTTTTTCGCTGCCCTTGTGATTGTAGCCGCATCGAATGCGGTCAACCTGACTGACGGCCTGGATGGCCTGGCCATCGGGCCGGTAATCATTGCGGCATCCACTTACATGTTCTTTGCCTATGTAGCCGGTCATGTCAAAATTTCTGAATACCTGCAGATCAATTACGTAGCCGGCAGCGGCGAAGTGGCTATAATTTGCGGTACCCTGGCGGGCGCCGGCATGGGCTTTTTATGGTTCAATGCCTACCCGGCCCAGGTTTTTATGGGCGATGTCGGTTCGCTGCCGCTGGGCGCAGCCCTGGGCACCATTGCTGTGATTACCAAACAGGAAATCCTGCTGGTGCTGGTCGGCGGCCTGTTTGTGATTGAGGCCCTGTCGGTCATCTTTCAGGTGGGCTTTTTTAAGATGACCAGCGGTCGCCGGATCTTCAAAATGGCACCGCTGCACCATCACTTTGAGCTCAAAGGCTGGCCGGAACCAAAGGTCATTGTCCGGTTCTGGATAATTGCCATTGCGCTGGCGCTGCTGGCAATGAGTACGCTCAAGCTGAGGTAATGGCGGACCATTGGAGTGGTGGAGTATTGGAGTAATTCAATACTCCGGTAATTGGTTGGCAGAGTTTTGAATACACAGAATGGATTGTTTGGACGCTATTGATGGAATTAGCCGCTAAAAAAATTTTGATCGTTGGTCTTGGCCGCACCGGGCTTGCGGCCGCCCGCTTCCTGCATCAACAGGGTGCGCGCATTATGGCCACCGACACTGCCGATGAGACTACACTGGGGGACACAGTCGAACAGCTGCGTCATATGGGTGTCGACGTCGAGCTGGGCGCCCATAGCAGCCGTGTATTCCAGGAATCGGATCTGATTGTTGTCAGCCCGGGCGTTTCGCATACCATCGCACCCATCGTCGCGGCCAGATCCAAGGGCGTAGAGGTTGTCGGTGAGGTGGAATTGGCTGCAAGATTCATTAAGGCGCCCCTTGTTGCGGTGACCGGTACAAACGGCAAAACCACAACCACAAAGCTTCTGGGTCAAATGTTACAAAACTCCGGCATGACCACTTTTGTAGGCGGCAATATTGGCAATCCACTGATTGAATATGTCAGCAGCGGTCAAAAAGAGCAGCTTGTTGTGGCCGAAATCAGCAGTTTTCAGCTCGACACCATAGATCGGTTCCGCCCGCATGTCAGCATTCTGCTGAATATCACGGCAGATCATCTGGATCGCTACCCGGATTTTGAAGCCTACGCGGATTCCAAAATGCAAATTTTTAAAAATCAGCAGACTGATGACGTTGCCGTTCTCAACGGGTCGGATGCGCTTATTCGAGCCAAAGCAGCAGATATTAAGAGCCGGCGCCTGTTTTTCCCAGCGCTGCAGGCCGCTGAACAGGGCGCCGTCTTAAACGGAAAACGGATCATCCTGCATGTGGATAAATTCGAACCATTGCAAACCGGATACCAAAATCCAAATTCTAAAATCCAAGATCAAATCCATTTGGACATAACCCGCACTGCGCTTATAGGCAGACATAATCATGAAAATGTGTGCGCGGCCAGTCTGGCGGCATTAGCGGCCGGCGGAACAGTAGAAGGGATTCAGCAAACACTCGTTGAATTCAAAGGCCTGCCGCACCGGATCGAGCATGTGGCCACCATCAACAACATCCACTTTTATAATGATTCCAAAGCCACGAACGTGGATGGCGTGCTCAGAGCGCTGGACTGTTTTTCAAGGCCGGTTTTGCTGTTAATGGGGGGTCGCGACAAGGGTAGCAACTTCAAGGTGCTGGCCGATTCGATCGGCAAGCATGTCAAAGAACTCATTGTGATGGGTGAAGCTGCCGGGTCCATCAAAAATGTGCTCGGCCGGCGAACACCGACCAAGATGGCGGATTCAATGGATGCTGCGGTGGCTACGGCATTTGCGGACGCAAACCCGAATGAGGTCGTCCTTTTGTCACCCGGGTGTGCAAGCTTTGACTGGTATGGCAGTTATGCCGAACGGGGAGATGATTTCCGCCGCGCGGTAGAAAAAATCAAGAAAAAGACTGACGGTAAAACCTGAGGATTGGAAATATAGAAAAAATGGCCTCACGCAAAGACGCTAAGACGCAAAGAAAATTTTATAATTTTTTGATCCTCTGCGAGTTTTGCGGCTTTACGGCTTTGCGAGAGATAAAATTCACATATTTCGAATGATGGCAAAAAAACACCACCATACCCAGAGCGCTTATTATGATGTCCAGCTGTTGTTTCCGGTTCTTTTCCTGGTGGGCATCGGGATCGTGATGGTGTACAGCGCCAGTTCGGCACTGGCGCTCAAAAAGTTCGGCAGCGACTTCTTTTTTCTAAAAAAACAGGCTCTGTTCGCCCTGGCGGGTGCGGTCGTGCTCGTGGCCGGCAGGCATTTCCCGTATCGCTATTACCGGGTGCTGGCCTACCCGTTGGTCGGGATTTCCCTTGGGCTTCTGGCGCTGACTCATTTTACCAATTTAGGGCTCACGGCCGGTGGGGCCACCCGGTGGATGCGACTGGGCAGCTTCTCGTTTCAGCCATCTGAGTTTGCCCGCGTCGCGCTGGTCATCTATCTGGCATACTCGATGGAAAAAAAGGCAGATCAGATCAAACAATTTTCAATCGGTTTTATACCGCATGTTTTGGTGCTGGGTGTCTTTGTGGCTCTGATTTTTATCCAGCCGGATTTTGGCACCGTTTTTATCTTCGGTGCACTGACCTGGATCATGCTGTTTATCGGCGGTGTTCGATTTTGGCAGCTTTTGGCAACGATGCTCGTCATTTTGCCGGCGGCCTATTTATTTTTGATCAACGCTGAATACCGGGCCAAGCGCATATTAGGTTTCCTCAATCCATGGGAGCACTCAAGCGATGAAGGCTATCAAATCGTGCATTCTTTAATGGCGTTTGGAACCGGCGGGCTGTGGGGCACCGGTATCGGAAAAGGGTATCAAAAACTGTTTTATCTGCCGGAGCCGCATACAGACTTTATTTTTTCAGTCATCGGCGAGGAGCTTGGCCTGCTGGGCGTTGTCATCATCATCGCGCTGTATGCCTGGATCGTTATCCGCGGTATCGCCATCGCACGCGGCGCCCCGGATCTATTCGGCGCTTATCTGGCAGTGGGTCTGACGATCGCCATGGGGCTTCAAATCGTGGTCAATATGGGTGTGGCCCTCGGGCTGCTGCCCACCAAGGGCCTTACCCTGCCCCTGTTGAGCTACGGAGGCACGTCGCTTTTGCTCAATATGGCCTCCATCGGCATATTGATGAATATCAGCGCCGCCAGCAAGTTATAGGTTATTTGTTATTTGTTGCTTTTTGAAAATCGAACGATATGCATGGCGAATATTCACCAGGCCAGGTTCTAATAACCAATAACAGATAACGAATAACACGCGAAGGGCCAAAGAAATGGGCGATGACATACCGAAAATGGGTGAAAATAAAGCCCTTCGCGTGGTGATTGCCGGCGGGGGCACCGGCGGCCATTTGTTTCCGGGGCTGGCCATCGCCCAGGAGTTCATGGACCGCAACAAAGGCAACAGCATTGTGTTTATCAGCACCGGCAATCCATTGGAGCGCTCGGTGTTAGGCCAGACGGATTTTCGGCTTGAATCTATAACAGCCGAAGGCATTAAAGGCCGCGGCCTATGGAATCAGGCTAGATCGGCCCTGAAAATACCCAAAGGGATTATCGAAGCATTGCGAATGTTAAAAAATTATAAACCGGACCTCACGGTTGGACTTGGCAGCTATTCGGCAGGCCCGGTTGTGCTGAGCGCATGGCTGTTGCGCACCAAAATTGTGCTGCACGAGCAAAATATCTTACCGGGCATTACCACCCGGATCCTGGCGCCTTTTGCCGACCGGATTTACGTGTCCTTTGATGACACCCGGGCGCGATTTGCTCCGCATAAAATTCGGCTGACCGGCAATCCGGTACGCAGGGAACTTTTAAACCACCGCAATGCTGAGGCAGCGGCCTCCGGATTTGATAAATTTTGCGTGTTGATCATCGGCGGCAGCCAGGGCGCGCACAGTATCAATACGGCTCTGGTTGAGGCCCTCGATCATTTAAACCATAAGGACGGTTTGTACTGCATTCATCAGACGGGTTCTGCTGACGAGCAGATGGTGACCGAGGCGTATCGACGCCAAAATGTCGCGGCCAGAGTTCAGGCCTTTTTCCAGCACATGGGCCCGCTGTATAAGCAGGCAGATTTGATCATCTGTCGGGCCGGAGCCACAACAGTTGCAGAAGTAACGGCCATGGGAAAGGCGGTCATCTTTATCCCCTTCCCTTTTGCGGCTGATGACCATCAGACGTTAAATGCGGCCACGCTGGCAGACAGCGGAGCTGCTGAACTGGTTCATGAAAAAGATCTGCGCGCCGAAGCCCTGGCACACAAAATCGAATTTTATGCATCGAATCCGCAGGCCCTTGAGACAATGGCCGCAAAGGCCAGTCGACTGGGCCATCCGGATGCAGCCCGGCATATCGTGGATGATTGCTATCAATTGCTTATTTAAAATTGAATATTGAAAAATGAATATTTACGGAATTCTTCCAATCTTAAACATGATGGAGCGACACACAGCACCTGTGCTGCGTGAGCGGCTTCCACAAATATTCAATATTCAATTAGAAATCTTCAATTAATAAAATGTATTTAAAAAAATACCATATTCACTTCGTCGGCATCGGCGGTATCGGCATGAGCGGTATCGCAGAATTACTGCTGAACCTGGGTTACAAGGTATCGGGCTCTGATCTGCATAGTACCGACATAACGCGCCGTTTAAACGAGCTGGGCGGCACTCTGTATAAAGGTCACGCAGCCGAGAATATCAAAGGCGCCGATGTGGTCGTGTTTTCCTCAGCTATCGACACCGACAACCCCGAAGTCCAGGCGGCCGGGCAGGAATCGATTCCGGTCATCCCGCGCGCTGAAATGCTGGCCGAGCTGATGCGGTTAAAATATAGCATTGCGATTGCCGGCGCGCACGGCAAGACTTCCACCACCTCAATTGTGGCCTCGGTGCTGGCCCAGGGCGGGCTGGATCCCACGGTGGTGATCGGCGGCAAATTAAAAAGTATCGGATCAAATGCCGTGCTGGGTGAAGGTGATTTTATCGTGGCTGAGGCCGATGAAAGCGACGGTTCCTTTTTAAAGTTTTCGCCGACCATCGCGGTTGTGACCAATATCGACAAGGAGCACCTGGATTTTTACAGGGATCTGGAGGAAATCAAAACCGTATTCTTGAACTTCCTGGATCGCATTCCGTTTTACGGGCTGGCGGTACTGTGCCTGGACAACGAGCCTATTCAAGAAGTGATACCCCGGCTTAAAAAACGCTATACGACCTATGGGATGAGCTCCCAGGCCGATTTTCAGATCCGGGACGTGGAATTCAGCCAGCGCAAAAGTCGTTTCAACGTTTATCACCGCGGCCAGAAAATGGGCATGATCGATCTGAATCTGCCCGGCATTCATAATGTCTATAATGCCACGGCCAGCATTGCTGTCGGTGTAGAGCTCGATGTGGATTTTGATCACATAAAAGCGGCCCTGGAAAAGGTCGAAGGCGTTCAGCGGCGATTGGAAATCAAGGGTGAAACCAATGACATCACCGTCATCGACGATTACGGACATCATCCAACAGAGATCAAGGTCACCCTGGAGGCCATTGAGGAAAACTGGCCGGATCGGCGCAAGGTGATCGTTTTTCAACCCCACCGGTACAGTCGCACCCAGGCCCTTTTCGATGAATTCAGCCGCGCATTTTACCAATCCGATGTTCTGGTGGTGATGCCCATATATGCTGCCAGCGAAAAACGAATCGAGGGTGTCAGCTCCAAAAAACTGTGTGAGGAAATTAAGGCCCATGGCCACAAAGAAGTCATATACGCCAACGGATTTAAAGCCGCGTTTTCATATTTAAAAAACAACCTGCTGCCGGGTGATGTGCTGCTGACCCTGGGTGCGGGTGATGTGTGGAAGGTCGGTGAAAGGTTTCTCAACAGATAATGACTGGAATGATGGAAAATTGGAATGAAGGAATGATGGGTAATTACAGGATATCGGTGATTTTAAATTTTATCATCATAACCAACTTGCCCAATTATTCAAAATGGCCGTATCGCAAGACCCATTGTTCCAGAATTCCAGCATTGCACCATTCCGACGGGGCAAAGCCCCTGATTTGATGAGGTGAATCGTGGGACGACGCAAAAAACCGCGTAAAAACATCCATAAGGGCGCCAAAAAGAAACGCCGATTTGCGTTTTTGCGCCGCCTGGCAATCGGATTTTATGTGATCGCCGGTGTTGCCGGACTGCTGGCGACCAGCTGCATGTTTGTGCTCGTCCATGATGTCATCACCCAGTGTGATTATTTCAAAGCCCGTAAATTAAAAATCGAAGGCGGACAGCGTTTGAACAATAAACAGATTATCGCCGTAACACACATAAAAAAGGGCGACAATATTCTGGCAGTTAATCTGGCCATGACCCGCAAGCGCTTGCTGGCGCACCCCTGGATAGCGGAGGCCGAGGTCCGGCGTGAAATCCCCAGCGGGATTCACATCCGGGTTTACGAGCACAGGCCGCTGGCCATTGTCGAACTTGATCGCAAATACCTTTTAAACGCAAAGGGACAAATTTTTAAGGAATGGACGGCTGAGGACCCAGCCAATTTACCGCTGGTGCGCGGATTGAAATTAAGCGACATCGACCGGAGCGGTCAATCAGCGGCATCAGCCAATCATTACCCGACGGAGGCTCAACGACATTTTCGATCCAAAGATTTGATCAACAGACCCTTTGAAGCGGTGATGCAGGTGCTGTTAATGGGCAAACAGGCCCGCGGTATGCTGTCTAACCAGCAGATCAAGCAAATCCTGGTGGACCGGAAAATCGGGATCACCCTCAGAGTATTTAAGCAAATGAAAACCGTTGTGCTGGGATATCATAATTATCCGCTTAAGTTCCGTATGTTCACAAATATTATAGCTTACGGCAAGAAACGGCGGAGCTTTCCGGACTTCAATCGCATTGATCTTAACAACGTTAACCGCATCGTGGTCAATCCCGTAAAGCCGCCACCGGACGGGGACCACAAGGAGGTATGACATGCAGGGAGATGTTATCGTCGGTCTTGATATCGGAACCACTAAAATCTGCTCGGTCGTCGGCGAAGTATCCGGAGACTCGGCCAACATCATCGGCATCGGCACCAACCCTTCGATCGGTTTGCGTAAAGGGGTGGTGGTCAATATCGAATCAACCGTCGAATCCATAAAAAAGGCCGTGGAAGAAGCCGAACTGATGGCCGGCTGCGAAATTTCAGCGGTCTATGCCGGTATTGCCGGCGGCCACATCACCGGCTTTAACAGCCGCGGAATCGTTGCGGTCAAGGGTAATGAAATCGGCGCGGCGGATGTCGATCGTGTGATCGACGCGGCCCGTGCGGTTGCCATTCCCATGGACCGAGAGGTGATTCACGTCCTGCCTCAAGAATATATGGTGGATGATGAGCGCGGCATCCAGAACCCTGTGGGAATGTCCGGCGTGCGGCTGGAGGCCAAAATACATATTGTCACCGGAGCAGTTGCATCGGCCCATAACATCGTTAAATGCGCCAACCGCTCCGGACTGGATGTTTGCGATATCGTGCTGGAATCACTGGCTTCGGGCGAAGCCGTCCTGACCGCTGAAGAAAAAGAGCTCGGTGTGGCCCTGCTGGATCTGGGCGGCGGGACGACGGATCTGGCGATCTTTGCCCAGAACAACATCAAGCACACCTTTGTTCTGGCGCTGGGCGGCAATAATCTGACCAACGACATCGCCATCGGACTGCGGGCACCCCACGCCGAAGCTGAAAAGATTAAAAAGAAATACGGCAGCTGCGTGGCACAAAGCATCAGTGCCGACGAGACCATCGAAGTGCCTGGCATGGGCGGTCGAGCGCCCCGCAAACTATCCCGCCAGATTCTGGGTGAAATTTTGGAGCCGCGTATGGAGGAAATTTTCCAGCTGATTCAGCGCGAAATCGTGCGCTCCGGTATGGAGAACATGATTCCATCCGGTGTGGTCATCACCGGCGGCACCGCGCTTTTAGAAGGTGTCAATGAAATTGCCGAATCCATTTTAAATCTTCCCTGCCGGATCGGCAAACCGCGCGCCATCACCGGCCTGGTGGATGTCGTCAATAACCCCATGTATGCCACCGGTGTGGGCCTGGTGCTTTACGGTGCGCGCAACCAGGATTCTCGTAAGTTCAGAATTCGGGATAAAAACATTTTTAACCGTGTCATGACGCGCATGAAACGCTGGTTTAATGATGTCGTTTAAAATCAGATTTACCCGTTGCCGGTTTAGCCGGCCGAAGGTCCCTGTAAAACGGGATTAGGCCAGTTCAAAAGGGAATAATATCTTGATATATTTTTTACCTGCTAACGGGCCAACGGGCTCAACGGGCTCAACCCGTTGGAATTATTTCGTCTGAGGTAGATTAAGATAGATCCAAATAACCCATAACCTTTAACTTAACTTTATAGGAGGAAAAAAATGTTTACCTATGTGGACCAAGAAAAATCAGCAAAAATTAAGGTAATTGGAGTCGGCGGTGCGGGCGGTAACGCCATCAACAACATGATTTCATCTCATTTACAGGGCGTTAAATTCATTGCCGCCAATACCGACAGTCAGTCGCTGGAAATGTCCATGGCGCCGGTCAAAATTCAGATGGGCGAACAACTCACCGAAGGGCTCGGAGCAGGTGCAAACCCTCAGATCGGTCGCGATGCGGCGCTTGAAAGTGAAGAGGCCATACGTGCTGCGTTGGCCGAAAGTCACATGGTCTTTATCACCGCCGGATTTGGGGGCGGTACTGGAACCGGTGCTGCGCCCGTAATTGCCGAAATTTGTAAAGATTTAGGCGCTTTAACGGTAGCTGTAGTCACCAAGCCGTTTGCATTTGAGGGCAAAAAACGAACCCAGCTGGCCGAAACAGGAATCGATAACTTGAAAAATGTCGTCGACACCGCCATTAGCATCCCCAACGATCGGCTCCGCGGACTGGCACCCAAAAAGGCCAAGCTGATGGATATGTTTTTAAAAGCCGATGAAATTCTGATGCATTCGGTCAAGGGCATCACCGACTTGATTATGATGCCCGGGCTGGTCAACCTGGATTTTGCAGATGTAAGAACCACCATGTCCAAAGCCGGATTGGCCATTATGGGAATCGGGATTTCCTCAGGGGAAAATCGTGCAGTCGAAGCCGCCGAACGCGCCATGTCGCACCCCTTGCTGGAAGATCTGCCCATCGCCGGGGCCAAAGGTGTGCTGATGAACATCACCAGCAACAGCGATATGGAATTTGAAGAGGTGGCCGAAGCCTCCGAACGGATTCACGACGAAGTCGGTGATGATGCCGACATCTTCTGGGGCACGTCAATCGATGACAGCCTCAGCGATGAAATGCGCGTCACTGTTATCGCCACCGGCATTGGTGTTGAGTCGGAATTGCAGCAGGTACCCAACAACGCGATTGAGTTGCCCTTAAGAGGCAAAGTACGCGATATTACGCCGGATGATCTTGAAAGAGACATCATTGATTACGAAGAACCCACATTTATACGCCAGCAAAAAGCGGTAGGTGAATCCAACGGGGCCCTTTACCGTGGTCCCCAGGGGCTAAGTGTGGATGATACCGAACTAGATGTGCCAACATTTTTGAGACGCAAAGCTGATTAGAGTTTCGATTTCCGTTGTCCGTTGAAGGTGAAGGTTAGGCGATTTCCATTGATTTGGGCTGGAGCTGACGTAAGCTTAAGTTGAACCGTTGCACCGCCCGGCAATCGGTTTTGATGCGGTAATCCAGGCCCTTTGCAAGGGGTCCCAGATTAAATATTGACTGTGCGTCAAAATGCCGCATGTTAAGCTTGTTCAATCCTTATGGTCCACATAGGTCGTGACAGCAGCTCCTGGCGTGGGGAAATATCGCTGGCTTGGCTATCTCAAATCACCGTCAATTTAGACTGTTAACCCCCGGAGACGGACAACGGACAAACTCATGGCACCAAAGCCCGTTAAATCCAAACAGCGCCCGCAAGATGTTGAAATCGGCAGCATTCACAAATCCTGGCGCGGACGCATTCGTTTTGCGCTGGTTTATCCGAATCGTTACCATGTCGGCATGTCCAACCTGGGTTTTCAAAGCGTTTATCGCCTGTTAAATGCATATGACCACGTTGTCTGTGAACGTGCCTTTCTGCCGGAACCGTCCCATAAGCAGCCTCCCATCATCAAAACCATCGAATCCGGAAAACGGCTAACAGATACCGATGTTATTGCTTTTTCGCTGTCTTTTGAAAATGATTATCTCCATATCTTGTCGATTCTGGATAACATCGGCCTGCCCATGCAAGCCGACCAGAGAGATGATCAACATCCGCTGCTGATCGCCGGCGGAGTGGCCAGTTTTTTAAATCCGGAACCAATTGCCGCTTTTTTTGATTGTTTTCTTATCGGTGAAGCCGAAGCCATTCTGCCCCGTTTTCTGGAGGTATTCGAACCGGGGAACAAGCGGCGTGCCATGTTAAAAAAAATTGCCTGCAATGTCCCGGGCACCTATGTTCCGGCCTTTTACGATGTCGATTATAACCGCGACGGCACGATTGCAGCGTTTCATCCCCCGGAAACCGTGCCAAATTCCATTAAACGGATGTACCTCAAAGACCTAGCCCACACCGCCACCTGCAGTGCCATTTTAACCCCTGATACGGCCTTTGAGCAGACCCATCTGGTGGAAGTCGCCCGCGGGTGCCCCCACGGTTGTCGGTTCTGCGCAGCCGGCTTTATCTATCGCCCCCCGCGTTTCAGGCCGACTTCAGCACTGACCCAAGATATCGATCAAGGGATCTCACAAACAGACCGCATCGGTCTGGTGGGGGCTGCGGTTTCCGATCTTCCGGGGCTGGGTGATTTGTGCGCTCAATACGAGGGTAAAGACATTCGCATATCGTTCAGCTCCCTGCGGGCCGACGGATTGTCTCCGGAATTGCTGTCGATTCTCAAACACAGCAATGTTAAAACCGCAACAATTGCCCCGGATGCCGGCTCAGAGCGCATGCGCAGGGTGATCAATAAGGGCATCACCGAAGATGAAATCCTGGCGGCTGCCGATGCCCTGGTGGCGAATGGTATTCCGAATGTAAAATTGTATTTTATGATTGGGCTGCCCACCGAGACCAGCGATGATGTCGCCGCCATAATTCGTTTGAGCAAACAAATAAAGCATCATTTTTTAAAGTCCAGCCGATCCCAAAAACGGATCGGTGATATTACCATCAGTTTAAACTGCTTTGTGCCCAAACCGTTTACCCCTTTTCAATGGGTGGCCATGGTCGAAGTCGGTGTTTTGAAAAAAAAGATAACAAAAATAAAAAATGAATTGAAAAAAGTCCCCAATCTGCGGGTCCATGCGGACATACCGCGTTGGGCATACATCCAGGCGCTTTTCTCCAGGGGTGATCGCAAAGTCGCCGATATCCTTTCT
The DNA here is from genome assembly GCA_964545505.1 of uncultured Desulfobacterales bacterium. Taxonomy (GTDB): domain Bacteria; phylum Desulfobacterota; class Desulfobacteria; order Desulfobacterales; family JAHEIW01; genus JAHEIW01. Next base: position 20,050 of record CAZJHF010000005.1, read on the forward strand.
CTGGCGCACAAGCATAAAGGTAACTGGGCCCACACCTTCAAAGCCGTATCGGTCAACCCGGATTTTTATGTCCTGCGCGAACGTGACCTCGATGAGCACCTGCCCTGGGATTTTATTGACCAGGGTATTAAAAAGCCCTATCTGCAGCAGGAATACCATCGTGCCATAAACGCCCGTCCCTCTCCGGCCTGCCGCGTAGACACCTGCAATGTCTGCGGTGTCTGCAATCAGCCACAGTAAAAACGACTTCCGCATGTCAGCTATCATAAATATGGGTTTTCTTTGTTGGATTTAATTAGGTGTCAGTGTTCAGGTGTCAGGTGTCAGCTTTTCTGACCGCCCTGAAACCTGACACCAGACACCTGAAACCTTATATAATTAACACCTGAAACCGAATTTTAGCCTTGAAATCAAAGCGCTGAAATGATAGTTAGAAGCCTTTTTTGAAGTAGAACCGGTATGCTCGGGAACCCTGAATTTTGAACTCACCGGTTGCAGGTCTGAAACGGTTGCGACTTTATATCGCCAGCAGAATGGCAAGGAGATGCTATGATTGAGGGTATTATTTTCATGCTGGGATTGGGCATTGTGTGTGCCGCGATTTTAACAGCAGCATCCCGCATTTTTTATGTATACGAAGATCCGCGGATAGCCCGGGTGGAAGCCACATTTGCCGGCGCCAATTGCGGCGGATGCGGTTACGCCGGATGTTCTGCCGCGGCTGTCGCCGTGGTGGCGGGCGAAGCAGAACCCAGTGTATGTGTTGTCGGAGGTCCAGAATCGGCTGCCAATGCTGCTGCCGTAATGGGAGTGGAAGTCGGGCTGGCAGAGCCACCTAAATCTTATAACACTTGCAGCGGTGGCAAACGCGCTGCAGACAAATTTGTCTACCTGGGGGTCAATACCTGTCGTGCCCAGGCGGTTTTGTCCGGCGGCCAGCGAGAATGTTCGGTTGGTTGCATCGGTCTGGGCGACTGCATCGATGCCTGTCAGTTCAATGCCCTTAAAATGGGGCCACAGGGGTACCCGGTGGTCATCGAAGAAAATTGTGTTGGTTGCGGCGCCTGCGAGACGGTTTGCCCTAAGTATATCATGAGAGTCAAAACCATGTCTGAGCGCTTGATGCACTTTAATTGCAGCAACGATCGCCTGGCGCCCTGCCGACAGACCTGCCCGGCTGAAATCGACATCCCCCAGTATATCGCCCAGATTCGAGAAGGCGATTACGAAGGCGCTGTCAATACCATCCGCGAACGAAATCCGTTTTTGTTATCCTGCGGACGCGTATGCCCGCACCCCTGCGAAACGAACTGCCGCCGGGGAATCGAGGATGAACCGGTATCCATCAATCAATTAAAGCGTTTTGTCGCCGATTATGAAATGAATTCCGGAGATCGGCTGCCCATACCCACAGCCCCGGAAACACGCAAACGCGTTGCGGTGATCGGCGGTGGTCCGGCCGGACTCACCTGCGCATTTTTTCTAAGACGACTGGGCCACCAGGTCAATCTTTTTGAAGCCATGCCCAAACTGGGCGGCATGCTGCGCTATGGAATTCCGGAGTATCGACTGCCCAAGCAGGTGTTGGATTGGGAAATTGAAAGTATTCTGAACCTGGGGGTCGATTTTCATACCAACGTGAAATTTGGCCATGATTTTGACTTAAGCTCCCTGGTCGCATCCGGATTTGACGCCATTTTTGTGGGCATTGGCGCCTGGAAAGATGCCAGCCTGCGGGTCGAAGGCGAAGATCTCAAAGGCTGCTTTACCGGAATAGATTTCCTGTCCCGGCTGGCCGACGGCGAAAAACTGCCCATCGGCGAGACCGCCGCAATTATCGGAGGCGGGAACACGGCCATCGACTGCACCCGCAATCTCATTCGTTTAGGGGCCAAAAAAGTCTATATTGTATATCGCCGCACGCGCGGCGAGATGCCTGCCAACGAAGTTGAAATCGATGCGGCCGAGCACGAAGGGGTCGAATTTGTATTTCTGGCAGCGCCGGTGAAAGTCATCGGTGATGATGACGGCAATGCGACTCATCTTGAATATCTAAAGATGGAACTCGGGGAGCCCGATGCCAGCGGCAGGCGCCGCCCGGTGCCCATCGAAGGTTCGGAAACCCTGCTGCAAACCGATATGGTCATTACCGCCATCGGTCAATCCCCTGACGTATCATTTACCGAGCGGACTCAAAAACGCCTTGCCGATCTGAATACCACACGCTGGAATACAATCGAGGTGAATCCGGACACCCTGCAATCCAATATTCCGTACCTGTTTGCGGCCGGTGATGCCGCCACCGGCCCGTCCCTGGTGGTATCGGCAATTGGCGGGGGTCGACGGGCTGCGCGCTCGATACACCAGTTTATTATGGGACAGGAGCTAACGGCCCAGAAAAAAGAATTAAACAGCGATGTGATCGCTGAAACCCTATTTGATCAGGTCAGCGGGATTGAAAAATATCCAAGAGCGCCCATGCCGGAGCTGCCGGTCCAAGATCGGATATACTCATTTGTTGAGGTGGATCAGGTACTGACAAGGGAAGCCGCCGCGGGTGAAAGCAACCGCTGCCTGTCGTGCTGCCTGACGTGTTATGACCCGGACGCGGCAGCAAGCACCCCGCCGCATCCGACAGCCAAGCAAGGCGAAGCAGCCTAAAAAGGTTTCTGGTGTCCCGCCTTCGCTAAAGCTATGGCGCGGCAGGCAGTGTTCAGGTGTCAGCCCTTCTATTCGTCCCTGAAACCTGACACCTGAACCGCCAACGGCGGAACTATAGAGCCTAACACTTGAATGATATTTAAGTCATAAATCTGCATAAAGCTACTGACGCACGAGATATCTTTTAACGTTGCACAAAGAATAAGGAGGGACCCTATGGGTGGTCTGGATTTTTTAAAAAAGGTTGACATCTTCAAGGGATTCGGCCCGGACCAGTTAAAGACAGTCGGTAAAGGTGGGCAGGAAAAGAAATACCATTATGAAGAAAAATTGTTTGCCGAAGGTGAAGATGCCGACCGTATCTGGCTGGTCGCCGAAGGACAGGTTCACCTTCGATTTGATTTGCCGGGCCGCCCCACTTCAGAGCAAAACACCGTTTTTACAATATCCAGCGGACAGACGCTGGGGTGGTCAAGCTTTGTGCCGCCGTTTAAATACGCGCTTTCCGCCTATAATGCCGGAAAAGCCTGTAAAATCCTGCTGATCAAAAAGGAACATCTGCTGGAATGTTTTGATAAAGATCCCCGCATGGGCTTGATGTTCATGACGAATGTGGCAACCATCGCCAGCCGGCATTTTGACCAATTGCAGGAATCCGCCACCGTTTCACCGGTGTCCAAGGTTAAAATTACCGTTCATATGTCAACCTGCGGTATTGCCGCCGGCGCCCGTCAGGTGATGAGCGCCCTTGTAGAGGAGATTGCCACTTCCAGCCGGCAGGATGTTGAAGTTGCCAGTGCCGGATGTATCGGCCATTGTAAGAACGAACCCAATATTACCGTCGAAATCGGCAGCAGCGAGCCGGTCATTTATCAAAAAATGACCCCAGAGAAAATGCGTGCCGTATTTGAAAAACATATTCTGGGCGGTGACGTTCAGGAGGATTATGTCCTAAATAATTGAAGATTAAATATTGAAAATTGAAAATTTCAGGAGTCGCTGCGCTCCATTACATTTATATAGATCCGCCGAAGGCGACCTTAAATATTCAATATTCAATCTACAATATTCAATTGCAAAGAGGGGTGTTTTTATGGTCAGTCTCGATTTTTTGGAAGATGTTGATGCTTTTTCCGAGCTGGATGATGAGCAATTATCGGCCATCCAGGAATGTTGCGAAGTCGCTAAATTTAAGCGCGGCCAGGCCATTTTTGCTGCCGGAGAAGTCCCGGAATATTTTTGGCTTGTGCTGGACGGTGAGGTCAACCTGATCTGGGACGCACCCGAGGGTCCGGCCATGCCCGAAGACACCATCTTGACTCTGTCGGAAGGCATGCCGTTTGGCTGGTCAAGTCTGGTGCCGCCGAATAAGTACCGCCTTTCAGCCCAGTGCGCATCCCGCAGCTGTAAAACGATCCGAATCCCGCGGGACCGGCTGCTTCAATTGTTCGAAGATGATGCGCACCTGGGTTACAAAGTCATGTCCAAAGTGGTGATCGTCGTCGGAGAGCGCTTTCATCAACTCCAGGATGAGGTGGCCCGGCGCAGGGGGCATGATATTATTAATCGTTGGTAAACACGTATTTTATTTTGGTCGTGCTAATTGGTGGTTAGAGGACTTCGATAAAGCGAATCTTAAATTCTATCCGGGGTGTTGGAGTATTGGAGTACTGGAATATTGAAATGTTGGATTGACCGGAATGGACTTAAATTATTTAAGTTTCCATCACTCCATCATTCCATCGCTCCATTACTCCGGTTTGTTAAAACCTTTATTCCTCATAACTACCTAAAAATTTTATAATTTGCTGGGCTTACACTTTACCAGAAATATCTTGAAAGCAGGCCCGCATTATGGTAGTCGGTGCATGGCTTTCCAGCGCGCATTTGACAGGCAACGCAAAAAAACAGACACGGAATTAAAATGTTCTCAAAAAATGAATTGAAACTGGCAGGAGCAGTGGCCCTTTGTTTGTTGGTCGTCGCAGTGATCAGTTACGCCGCTTTTCCGTTGAAAGCGCCGGATGAGCCGCTGCGGTTGATGTACACTGTTGCGGCCGGCAATGTCCTGTTCAATCATAAAGTTCACACAGCCTTGGAAGGCTACGGGCTGGCGTGTTTTGACTGCCACCATCATCCCCCCGAAGACGAATCGTCTCTGATCGCCTGTGGCAAGTGTCATGTGCCCCCTGCAGCGGCGGAGGAAGTCAATCAAACATGCCTGGATTGCCATGATGAATCTGATATTGAAGATTCAGAAATGCTCACCCGGGGCGACGCATTCCATGAACAGTGTATCAACTGCCATAAGGATTTTGAGGCCGGACCGATTGAGTGCACCGGCTGTCATGCATTATAGGACCCCAATAGGGCACACCGAAAAAGGTTACATCATGATTAAAAAAGCATTTTATGGTTTATCCACACCGCAACTTAATTATGAAATCCTACCGCCTCACCTTCCGCCAACGGAACAACTTCCCGCCCCCCAAAAAATTACGCTGTATCACCCTAAAGACAACGATTACAAGGTTCCGGCGGCACTGGCTATCGGCGATTCAGTCAGGACCGGCCAGAAATTAGCGCTGTATCCGGATGAAAAGCATTATGTGATTTCACCGATCAGCGGCAGGATAACGGCTCTTTCACCTTTCACGGGAGATTTTGGGAAAAATTTTGCGGCCATCACAATTGCACGGGATGACAGCGAAGCGGTCGATGAAACCTTCCGGGAAAACATCCAAACGCCGTCTTTTGAGCTGTTATCTGACTATCTGGTTGGTGCACCGGGAGCGCCGCCTCTGGAGACCCTTGCAAATTCTAACGGCAATATCAAAACGATCCTTATCAGAGGTCTGGACCCCGACCCGATGGTTGATACCAGCCAGTATATTGCCCAATCCCGCATGCAGGATCTTAAAAAAGGCATCCATATCCTTAAGGAGGTCACCAGCGTCCAGGATGTCGTGTTGTTTACAGCCGGTGAAACCGTACAGGGGTACGGTCATATCGGCGCCCGCGTCGCAGGGGTTAAAACCCGGTATCCGGCAGCCCTGCCGCCCATGGTGATGAAAGATGTTCTCGGGCAGATATTGCCCGCCGGAAAAACCTGCGAGGACCTGGGCGTCTGTTTTTTCAGTGCTGAAGCCGTGATTTCAATCGGCAGCGCATTTGAGTCCGGGCAGGTCCCAACCGCCAAGACCTTAACGTTTATTAAAAAGGATGGAACCCGTAAAATTTTCGAAACCTGCATCGGCACACCCATCCGATACATTCTGGAGGCGTATGGTGAAACAGTCAACGAGTATGATCGCATCATTCTCGGTGGCCCCATGACCGGTTCCGCCATTTATGCGCTGGATCATCCGGTTGGGCCGGATACCGATGCTGTCATTGTGGTGGATCGCGACAAAGCCGCCTATGCTTCAGATTATCCCTGTATCAACTGCGGTGAATGTATTCGGATATGCCCGGCCAAGATTCAGGTCAACATGCTGGTTCGATTTCTGGAAGCCAACCAATATGAAGAGGCCGCCGACAGCTACGATTTGTACTCGTGTATCGATTGCGGCCTGTGCAGCTATGTATGCGTGTCCAAGATCCCGATTTTGCAATATATCAAGTTGGCAAAATACGAGCTGGAGCGCGCCAAAACGTCGGAGGCAGCCAATGCTTGAGAAAAGAGACATGCTTGAGCAGCAAATACCCCTGAGCCAAAAAAAACTGATCGTATCCCATGCCCCATTCTTTCACAACGGCAGCTCGATAACCGAGCGCAGCTATCACACCATGCTGGCCGCCCTGCCGGCACTTTTTATGGGTTTATACCACTATGGTATCCCGGCATTGGGTGTGGTCTGCCTGTCGATTTCCTCAGCCATCATCTGGGAGCTGGTCATTAACCTGGTGACCAAAAGAACCATCACCATCGGCGACGGAAATGCCGCCTGGCTGGGAATGCTATTTGGCATGCTGGTTCCGGCCACCATGCCCTGGTGGGCGGTAATTACAGGCACCTTTATTGTGATCGTCATCGGCAAGCAAATATTCGGCGGCATCGGCAGCAACGCCTTTCATCCGGTGGCGCTGGCACTGGCAATGATGATGCTTTCATGGGGATACCTGCTCGATTTTGATGCCGCCCTGTTAAATTACGACCTTGAGTTTGCAACCGTTTATCCGCTGGCAGCAGCCAAGTATTATGGCGCCGCTTCGACGGACGCATTCAACCTGACGGATCTTCTCATGGGCCGGCAGCTGGGCGGGCCCGGCGCTACCTTTGGCCTGGGTCTTATCATCGGCGGCATTTATCTGATGCTGCGGGGTTTTATCCGCTGGGAAATATCCCTCACCTTTCTGGCCGGTATTTATTTAACGGCGACCGTATTTAATCTGTTCAATCCGGCCCAGTTTGCGCCACCGGCCTTTCACCTGCTGACCGGCTATACCTTAATTGGCGCTTTTTTTCTGGCCACCGAGGATTCGTCTTCACCCGTCAATTTTGTTCCGATGCTGATTTATGGGGCTGCCGGCGGCATCATGACCGTGCTGATCCGCAATATCGGTGCCTGGGTGGATGGGGTGATCCTGGCTATCCTGGTTATTAACCTGATTAGCCCATTGCTGGATAAAATCAGACCTCCAGCTCTTGGAAAGGTTGAATAAGATGCGTGATATGATAAAAATGCTGATTGTTCTGACGATTCTGGCCACCTTATCCGGGGGGCTGTTGGCCGCCATCCGCGATAATACCAAGGACCGCATCGAAAACCAGGTCCTTGAATTTGTAAAGGGCCCGGCCATTCGGTCTATTCTGGAAGGCGCGACCAACGACCCCATTGTTGACCGTTTTCAGCTCAAAGTCGATGACGTCGAGCACACTTTTTTTGTGGGCGTCATGGATGGTGAAGCCCGTGCGGTCACCTTTGAAACATCAGGTAAAGGGTATGGTGGTGACGTGGGGCTGATGGTCGGCATTGACATTCAAAACGATCAGATAATGGGCGTCGGCGTCACGACCCACGCCGAAACACCGGGTATGGGCGCCAAAGCCAAAAGCGACCCGAGCTTTGTGGCCCAGTTCAGAGAGCTTTCGATAGAAGAGTCGGTTAACGTCACCGGTGACGGCGGCAGCATCAATGCCATCAGCGGCGCCACAATAACATCCCGCGCAATTTGCTCTGCAACCAATGATGCCTTGAAAATATATGAAAAAATTAAACCCCAGCTGACCGACAAGCTGAAAGAATTTAAATAATAGGGAGAGATGGATGGCCCGATCAATTGTTCAGGAATTTACCAAAGGCTTATGGGATGAAGTTCCGCCATTTCGTCTGGTGCTCGGTCTGTGTCCGGTGCTGGCCGTAACCAAATCCGTTGAAAACGGCATTGGCATGGGTGTGGCCACCACCTTTGTGCTGGTATGCTCCAACGTGCTGGTATCCATGCTGCGCAAAGTCATTCCGGCCAAGGTCCGAATCGCCTGCTATATTGTCATCATCGCCACATTTGTAACCGTGGTAGAGCTGGTGATGCAGGCCTTTGCCTATCCACTTTTCCTCAAGCTGGGCATATTTATCCCGCTTATTGTTGTCAATTGTATTGTGCTCGGCCGTTCGGAAGCCTTTGCATCCAAAAACGGCATATTTAGATCCCTGCTGGACGGGCTGGGGATCGGGATTGGTTTTACCCTGTCTCTGAGTGCCCTGGCGGCTGTGCGCGAATTGCTGGGCACCGGCGATTTGACGATTTGGGAAAAACCGATTGAGGTTTTCGGGCCTTCTTTTCAGCCGTTTTCCTTTATGATCGAAGCTCCGGGCGCATTTGTCGCGCTGGGCCTGATGCTTTGTCTGATGAATCTGGTGGGTAAAAAATAGGAGATCACGATGGGCGATTTAGTCGTTCTGGCAATCAGCTGTATCCTGATAAACAATATTTTGCTGGCCCAGTTTCTGGGCAACTGCCCGTTTCTGGGGACATCCAAGAAAATGGAAACCGCGGTCGGCATGGCCATGGCGGTGGTTTTCGTGCTGGTAATGGCCGGGGTCATCACCTGGATTACCAACAAATTTTTCCTGGAAAAATTAGGTCTTGAATACCTGCGTACGGTGGCATTTATTCTGGTGATTGCCTCCCTGGTGCAGTTTGTCGAAATGTTTCTTAAAAAAAGCATCCCGGCCCTGTATGCCGGCCTGGGTATTTTTCTCCCATTGATTACCACCAACTGTGCTGTCATGGGCGCCTGTCTGATCAACATCAACGAAGAATACACCTTCATCGAGGCCCTGGTCGCCTCTTTCAGCTATGCCGTCGGTTTCGGCCTGGCCTTGATCCTTTTTGCCGGTGTGCGCGAACGCATTCTTTTAGCGCGCGTGCCTCGACCCCTTCAAGACACTGCTATTGCCCTGGTTACCGCCGGGATCCTCTCACTGACCTTTATGGCTTTCAAAGGGATGGTCTAAGGCCGGCCTTCGGCCGGCCGGTTTCAGGTTTCAGTGCTCAGGTGTCAGTCTGCTACCTGCTATCCTTTTTCACTTACCCACTTTCTTCTGGTATATAGCCTCTAAACTCTTGAATTATATGACTGACATCTGAATCCTGGCTCGAGAAAAAAACCTGACACCTGACACCCGACACCTG